>JAOTUX010000097.1 GCA_029863665.1 Candidatus Nitrosopumilus sp. | reverse complement strand
AACACTAATGTATTTTTTTAAGACATTTTTTTGTTAATTTTTATTTTTACGCACGAAAAACTAGATGTAATGTGTAACGTAATGTTATGATTCAAATACAATACATAATGCAGTCTAACCGTGTTTGGGAAAAAACCTACATTAAAAGAAGGAACTCATATCTTCTCCACAAAAAAAAATGGTGATTACTATGACTTTATTTTTGGAGTTGTAACTGGAATTGACGGTAGAAAAGTAGGTATCAATGGTGTGATTGTCAATCCTGTGGGTCTTAAGAATAAGATAAATCAAGGAAAAACCGGCGAACGCTCACAAGAAATACTTGAGAATCCTAATCCTGATAATGTTGTCTTGGCTTTAGTCTATAGAGTCGAACATGAAAATTTTACTGATGTATTAGATCTTGATACTGACAAATGTGATATTTTACCTCCAAAAATCTATGCAATGTTGGATGGTTGGATTCGCGAATCTCTACCTGAATTTATCAATGCTGTTTTATCTTTACCTCCTGGTTCTGAAAGAGATGAAGCAAAACGAGTTTTAAAACACCGAATGGAATCTCTGGTAGACAAAAATCTGAAACGTACGCTTTATTCTGTTTGTAGAAGCCTCAAGATTCTAAATTAGATTTTCTAATTTTAGGCATGATTTCGCCATAGTTTTATATTATGTACTTAGAAAATCTCGATACAATGGAATATGTTTACGCTGCTTTACTTCTTCACAAGCTAGACAAAGAAGTTAACGAGGCAAACCTCAGTTCAGTTGTTAAGGCATCTGGCGCTGAGGTTAATGAAGCTCAAGTTAAAGCACTAGTTGCAGCCTTAGCCGATGTAAATATCGATGAGGCAGTTAAAGCCGCACCTGTAGCAGTTGCAGCAGCAGCCGCACCCGCATCAGATGCAGCAGCAGGTGGTGAAGCAAAGAAAGAGGAAGCACCTAAAGAAGAAGGTAAAACCGAAGAAGCAGCCATGGAAGGATTATCTTCTCTATTTGGCTAGACAACTTTACTTTTTTCAATTTACTTTTGATCTTTATTTTTATTAATCTTAATTAGCAATAGTGTGTTATTTTTATTGATTGACTGATCTTTCTGTCACATCTGAATTTTTTATCTATGTTTTGGATCTATTTGGAACAATGGCATTTGCAGTTACTGGAGCATTTAAAGCAATTGAAAAGAAATTTGATATTGTTGGCATATTATTACTTGCAACAATTACAGGTGTTGCTGGTGGTACGATTAGAGATGTTGTTATGGGTAAATTTCCAAATTCTATCACAGATCCTACTTATGTTGTAATTACAGTTATTTCAGGAATTACTATTTTCTTTTTGTATTCTCATCTAAAAAAACATTGGAATCTATTTTTAAAATTTGATGCCATAGGCCTAGGTGTATTTGCAATTATTGGGGCAACTTTTGCTTTCAATCTTTTTGGATTAAATTTTCTTGCAATTTTACTGGCAGGAATGTTAACAGCTGTGGGTGGAGGTATATTGCGAGATATTTTTGTAAATCAAGTTCCAATAGTGTTTGTAAAAGAATTCTATGCATCTGCTAGTTTTATTGGAATTATTACGTTCTATCTGATTTTACATTTTGGAGGTGAGATTTATTTTGCAACAATCATTGGAATTGTTATTACTACTTTACTAAGACTAATTGCTATGAAGTATAATTGGAATCTCCCGAAGACAAAAAATAATTTTGACTAAGATAATGTATAGTTTTTTGCTTGTCCTGCAACTGCTCTTGCCTGAGCATCTGCTTTTTGCAATACTTGTTCCCTTGTCTCATCTGTCATATAGCCTGATTCAATAGATACAGAACGTGCAGACTGTGCTGCTTTGCTGAGAATTTGCGAAATGTTCTCTGCAGTGATATAAGCTGCCTCAATTGATAATGAAACTGCTTCTTGATGTGCCTGAGCAAATTCTTCTCTAATTTTCTCAACATCAATTATCATTTCTTCTTCTGCATACTTAAGGCCATCTTCTAATGCTGCATAAAGTGAAATTCCAGCTTCTACTGGTTTGATATCTAATTTACCTAAAATTGATGCTAATTTTTCATTAATAGCTTCTCCCTTTAGTACTGGTGTGCTATCCTTTGCAATCCAAATTGTTCCCTGATCAATTTTTGTTGGAATTCCAGCTTCTTTGAATTCTGTGAGCATTGGCCCTGGAGCAATCCCTGTATTTTTTGCTGGTACTACAATATCTATACTTGCAATGTCTCCTCCCCTTGCAGCCATCATGATCTTATTTTTTGTTAAAAGAACATTTAGCTTGAATGGAGACATGTTTGTAAACATGAACATACATTGTCCTGTAAGCTCACCTACCATGTCTTTAATTCCTGGCACATCAAGTTGCTCGAATGCTTTTTGCGCAACTTTGTCTTTGATACTTACAAATTCTACATCATCCTTGAGAATTTTTCTTAAAGGCAATATCTGTGTAGAGCGAACCTTACTCATTTTGATTAGAGCTAGAACTTTGTATTTTTTTGGAAGTTCTTGCAATTGCTGAAACATCTGAGCTTTCCTTTTGGGATAAACTGTTCTATTCTCATGCAAATTTCTTCTTAACCTCTTGTACTTGTTTTATTGGTTTACCCATTGTGGTTTTTATCATTATTCTCTTCATATTTCTCTCTCCATTAGGTAATTTCTTTTCAACTGCGCTGAGAATAGCATGTGCATTTATTGCTAAGTCTGTATCTTCCATGGATTCATCTCCAATCTTACATGATACAGATAGCGATGCTCTTGTTCTAACTTTAATTGATGATCTAAATCTTTGTAAAAATGATTCTATAGGTGCATTAAATGGAACTGGTGTTGGCATTTTCCCCCTAGGGCCTAAAAGCTGACCTAGAGTTTTACCAACAATTGGCATAACTTGTGTGTCTGCTAAAAAGAAATCATATTTGTTAATGAATTTTCTAGATTCTCTTTTATTGGTTGCAAATTTATCTAATTCATCTGTCCCAACAACGGCATCGGCATTTGCCTGCTTTGCTTTTTGACCCATGTCTCCTGTTGCCATAACACAAACAGTTGCTGGAGAGCTAGTCTTTGGAATTTGAACTACTTCATTGAGGGCAAATCCTTTCTTGACATCAATATCTTTGAAGTTAATGATCAATTCTAGAGATTGTTTGAATTTCCTTGATTTTGTTGATGCTTTGGCTTCCTTGATCATTTCTGCAAGCTGAGTCTCTGTAATCATTACGAACATTTTCGAGAAAACCTACTTAAAATCGTTTAGAGATTGAGATTTCTATCTGCTGTTTGTTTTAAAAAATTACATTTTTCCCACAAAATAATTGTAATTCCAAGGTAAATTTATCTCAAAACCTACATATATTAAATCACAATTATCTTTTTTTAGCACGTTGCATAGATTTGATGATTTGGACATGAAATTACTTTATGAATTGACTCAAGATGGTTCAATATCTGTCCCTACTCTATCCAAAAAACTTGGAATCAATGCGTCTGTCTTGTATAGTAGAATTAAACGATTAATGAAGAAAAAATTGATTAAAAAATTTACTGTGGAAATAGATGATTCTTTATTGGGAATAGGAGTTAAAGCCTCAGTTGGAATTACAGAGATCCTAAGTTTAAAGATACAATTCATAAAAAATTCATGGAAACGCCAGAAGTTATTTCAATTTCAGAAGTTACTGGTAGGTTTGATATTATGATTCAAGTTTATTCTAAGAATCTTGAAGCACTTCATTCTGTAGTAATTGAAAAAATTGGAAAAATAGAAGGTATCCAAAATACAGAAACTTTTGTAGAACTACAAAAAACCAATAAAGATCCAGTTTATCTAATTCAATAATTATTGGAATTTTTCATCCCACTTGCCTTCATTGATTTCGGCAGTAATTTCTTTTGGGGTTTTTCCTTCTACTTTTACCCCTAATGCAACACATGTGCCAATAATGGTTTTTGCAACTGATTTTATTGAAGACGCATAAGATTTTTCAAGTTTTGTATTTGCTACTTTGATAATTGCATCCATTGTAACATCCCCTGCCCATTCAGTACCTGATGCTCCTGAACCTTTTTGAATTCCTGCCTCTTTCATGATAAGTGCAGCTGCAGATGGAATTCCAATCTCTATTTCATATTTTTTTGTATCACTATCAACAACAACTGTTACTGGAACCTTCATTCCTTCAAAATCTTTTGTCTTATCATTAATCGCTTTAATGACTTCCATAATGTTGACACCTAAAGGACCTAATGCTGGACCTAATGGGGGCCCTGCAGATGCTCCTCCTCCTGTTACAAGTGATGATATTTTTTGTTCTCCCATGTTTTATCAGCTTAATATGAAAAATTTAATCCTTCCTAACCTTCACTTGATAGTTTTAGATAATTGGCATCTACTGTTACTGGTAATTGATATGCTGCATCTAACAACACTACTGTCGCTTCTTCTTTTTCAATATCTATTCTGGTAATTGTTGCCTTCATTCCCTTAAATGGACCTCCTGTGATTTCTACTACGTTATCTACTGCTAATTGTGAAACTGTTGATTTTTTGATAAGGTATCCTTCAATATCTTTAAATTCTAACTCTCCTCTTAACTGGCCCCGGATATGTCTTACTCCTTCAACTGCCATATATGCATCACTTGGATTAATCGCTTCAATCACAACATATCCTTTCAGATTGTCAACTAGCAAAACTGATTGAATGTTAATTTGATTTGCATTTGCTTTTGCTTCTAGTAATCTCATTACTACTTTTTCTTGTCCTCCTGTGGTTCTAATTGCAAACAAATGTGATTTTATTTCTTCTGCCAATTTTATCTTCCAAACGTAATTACCGAAAAGACAAACTGAATAGTAAATCCAATAGCACCAACTCCTGCTATTCCCAATAATACTAATCTAAGATGTTGTTGATACTCATCTTTATCTGGTTTTTTGGCCATTTTCATAGTGTTGGCCATATTCTTCAAAGTCTGCCTTGGGTTCATTGCTGGGAATTAATAAGGTGTCCTTATATCTCTTATCTCATGGAACTGCTAATTGCGTATCAAAGTGATCCTGCCGGTTACAATATGGCAAAATTTCTTTCAAAAAAAATGACTCAAGATGACAATATTTTTCGCGGAAAATATTATGATTTAATAATAATTCCAACCCCTG
>JAOTUX010000096.1 GCA_029863665.1 Candidatus Nitrosopumilus sp. | reverse complement strand
TACTGGTTAGGTGATACAAAACAAAATTCAACTTCTATGGACTATACTCTTTCTGCAAGTTATTATGAAAAAGAAAAATGGTCAGCTCTGTGGCCAGAATCTGAAATTATCTCTGTGCCTCCAAAAGATATTGCTACAGTTGATGTAACATTGGTTGCCCCAAATAATTTGCAGACTGGTGTCTATCAAGGATTCCTGTCTTTTGAAAGTGATAAACATACTGTAAATGCACCTGTATCTTCTGTAATTAAACAACCGATAATAGATAATGATTCTTTGATTTTGATTGAAGGAAAGCAAAGTGATGATATACTATATGGAAATGGATATACCAAAGGTGCGTTTGATATGGCTAATCGCTATATGACAGGTGATTGGAGACAATATTATTTTGATGTTCAAAATGAATCTATTAACTCTGCGGCAATTGAACTTTCATGGATAACTGATGATACTAATATCTCTGTATTTGTTATTGATCCGTCAGGAAAAATAGTACAAACAAATGTTCCTTCTGGAGTATTTGGTCATTTTCTTGGATGGTCTTCCCTTGATTGGTTGGGTAACTCTATTTTTAGTCAAGGTGGAAGATTTTTCCCAGTAAAAAATAAGGATGATACATCTACAGTTCTTTATGTGCCAATTAATCAAACTGGTACTTACACACTTTTAACACATTCAACTTTGTTTGGAGGAGAATCTACAACAGAACCACTTACTCTTGCAGCTAAATTTACAAATATCTCTTCTGAAATAATTCTTCAAAACAAACAAATTGATATTGAATCAACTCCAATGCCCTCTGATTCTAAAGAAGACATTGTCACTATTATTGAAACAAAACCTTCTGAAGACATTATTATGACTGATACTGAACCTTATTCATCCTTTAGTGTGGGTATTGTAGTTGGATTAATAGTTGGAATTGCGATCGGAATCGTTTCTATATTTATCATTAGACAAAAATCTGCAAAATAATTGAACAAGGTTTATAAGCAATTTGGCGAGTACGTGAGCTTGAATGTCAGAACTGGGGACAAAAAAATCTGGCGGATTATCCAGAAGAGACTTTCTAAAGTTAATTGGTGCTGCAGGAACTGGACTAGCGTTTGCTCCATTTGTGCCATTTGGTAATTTCATGCCTAACCCGAACCAGGCATCTCTTGAAAAAGTCCCAGTAATCTTACCTGATGGCACTCAGGCAAATATCAATAATTATCCTATTAATCATGCAGAAGTAATTACATACCCTGCAACTGGTGATGCTGCACTTGATGCAGAAGCATTTCGTAAGTGGCAGTTTATCAGACTACCTGAAGAACTTGGTGGTGCAAAAAAGGATACTTCTGCTTTACGAGCATATAGCATGATATGTCTTCATCTTTGGTGTTTGTGGAAATATTGGCCCGATGACGGACGAAAAAGAGGCGAATGTCCTTGTCATGGCAGTATGTATGATCCAGTAACTGGAACTGCTTTTGTAGGTCCTGCATCTGTGCAAGCTGCCCCATCTGACACTTTACCTAAACTAACTTTAGAGATTGATTCAGACGGATTTGTTTTCATCTTACCGCCAAAGTTTAATGCTAATGATAATGGAGTAATTGGATATGGCCGCTTTGCTTGAAAGACGAACTGGTGCAGTTGGCTTCTTTTATTGGCTTTGGGACGGGATAGATAGAACCATCTTTACCGCAATCAAGTTTTCATTCCCTGCTAGATTTGTAAGTCCTTTTGGATTTTTGGGAATGCTTACATTTATTGTATTTATTATTCTGGGAGTTTCAGGAGCTCTCCTCATGTTTTACTATCAGCCTATATTGGATAGGGCGTGGGATAGTGTTCAGTTCATTAATGACGAAGTTCCATTCGGTTTTCATATAAGAAATATTCATTATCATGGCTCCAATGCTATGGTATTACTAGCTGTTCTTCACATGTATTATCAATACTTTAGTGGACGATACAAAATTAGAAATGAAGTATTGTGGATGACTGGTGTAATTCTTGGAGTTGTTACAATCCTTGAGGCATTTACTGGATATGATGTTATTTTTAGTGAAAGAGCAGAACTTGCAATTAGTATTGCTGCATCCCTGACGACTTCTATTCCTATTGCAGGGCCGACTATTCGTGATGCGGCGTTGGGTAGTGGATTTTCAGACTTTGTTCTTAGATTCTATGCGCAACATGTATTCTTGTTGCCTATAGTGATGCTTGGATTGATGGCAGTACATTTCCCCAGGTTCTTGGTGTTTGACGTTCCAATGGTTATGGCTATTGGTGGTGCTATTCTGATTACTGGTGGAGTCTTCCCAATTGATATGGGATTCAAATTTGAACCCACAGTCCCGCCGGGGGTAACTGTTCCTGAATGGTATCTTACAGGAATTTATGCTTTCATGAGGACCCAATATGACAAGTTTGTTACAGGTTTGTTGTGGCCTTTGTTATTCATAATATCAATTGTATTGATTCCTTTCATTGATAGATACAAGAAGTTCTCATGGAGAGACAGACCAATCATAACCGCATTTGGTATAACTAGTCTTGCTCAAATTATGGTTACTACCTATTGGGGATTCTATATCTCACCTGATATCTCGGTACCTTTAGTGGAACGTTTGGTAATTGATCCGATCTTCTTCTATTCTGTCATGATACTCATGGTACCATTAGGATTTGGATTTACATATATGATGATTAAACTTGCAAATGAAGCTGAAAGAAAGTCAAAACTTGCAAAAAGTACCGGTCCTCAGAAGGTCGCCACTGTTAATCTCTCTGAAAAATGGATTAATTGGGTCCTAATTGCATTATTGGCATTCCAAGTATTCCTAAACATTGCAGCGTACAATGCAGCTTTGACAGGAATGAAGAATGTATCGCTGTTCTTCATTGGAATTATTTTGTTAGTGTTTGCAGCATTCTTCCATGTTTACCGATATGCAATGAGTCAACAAAAGAATGCACCACCTCCACCACCAGTTCCTATACAGGATGAAAAACCAAAACTAGCAGAACCTGACATGACTACTGAAACATCTAAACCGCCACAAGGTGAAACTACACCTAATGTAAAACCAGAACAAAAAGAATTGGCCCCTGAAGTTCCTACTCCTAAGACTCAGGCAGATTTAGGAGTTAGTGCTGATAATAACCACAATCTTGGATCTACTGATCTTAACAAACCATGATTTCAAAAATTCTAAACAAGCTTTATAAGAACTTGGAAGGTTGAAAAAATTATGAGTGCCCCTACATCAAGTCATGCATATGGTGTTGGAGTTATTGCATTAATTATTGGAATGTCTGTTTCAGTAGTATTTTATACATCATTTTATCTTCCAGAATCTTTAGCAAAACCCTCCGTGTCTGATCATATATTACACCCTGAAAAAGATTTCATTATTGATATAATTCCTGGTGCAGTTATTGAAGGAAATGAAAACTATGTACCAAATAACCCTACTGTATATTTGACAATTGATAACAAAGTTATCTGGAATAATTTGGATGATACTGCACATACAGTAACTCCTGACCATAGACATTCTGATACATATAGTGGTGACTTTGGTTCTACAGGAGTATTAAAACCTGGAGATTCTTATGAATTCATATTTACCGAACCGCAGGAAGTTCATTATCACTGTCAACCTCATCCATGGATGACTGGTTCAATTGTTGTTGAGAAGAGTAGATTCTAAACAGAATATTTTGCAAAAATTATTTGACTTTCAATTTCTTTATGTTGTTCTATAATTGATGCTCTAAACTTTATTTCATGTTCTTGTTTTGGTTCAAATTTAATTAATGCTGTAAACTCTGCCTTATTTTCAGGCATCGTATCTCTATTGATAAATAATCTTGAAACATTCTGTGATATGTTTTTTCCATTATATGATTTGTAAACTATGTGTTCATTTGAATCTAAAATCTGTGTATTTATTACAACTCCGTCATATCTTCCTGGATATGAAACTAAAATTGTTCCTCTGATCTCAGAATCTGGTTTAATTTCCATTGAATTTAGTTTAAATTCTATATCTCTCATAAGAAAACCCATTTCAAATTAGAATAAATAATTTTGTTAAGCGGGCCCAAAGGGCTTCGATCCCTTGACCATTGGATTAGAAGTCCAACACTCTATCCATGCTGAGCTATGGGCCCAAAAACCTAGCAATTAATTACCATTTTAAGGGTTTACAGCCACTTCCTTTGATATTTCTCTCTTTCCATTTTAAAGAGGAATTGTTGTGCATATCCTGAATATGGACCAAAATGTTTGATAACTTTTTTATGAATTATATCGTACTGTTTTTCTGTAATCGTTTTAGTTTCAAATTGAAACTTCTCTGAATAATATTTTTGTAAGATTCTGATCATCCATCTGTCTAATGGGAATGACTCTAATTTATCTAAAGAAAATAACATTACACAATCTGCAACTTTATTTCCTACTCCTGGAACTAAACAAATATTTTTTCTTGCATCCTGATAATTACATTTCTTTAAGTATTCAAAATCAATTTCTTTTAAGAACACCATATTTGATGCCTCTTTGATAAATTTGGTACGATATCCTACACCGCACTCCCTTATCTCATCTATTGATGCATTGGCAAGATCTTCTGGTTTGGGAAATAAAAAAAACTCTTGATTTTGAAATCTTACTCTTATTCCAAATTTTTTTGATATCCTTTCTAAGCAGATTTTAATTTTATGAATATTAGAATTTGATGATACAATAAATGAAATCAAACATTGAAAAGGATCCTGTTTAAGTATTCTTAACCCTGAATATTTTTCTACAGCTTTCTTAACAATTCTATCTTTTGAAATTGATTTGATAATGATGTCTAAATTATCGTTCTCTCTAAAAAAATCTGTTTTTAAATTTTGATAAGAGATAATGATTCCATTTTTATCTATGTGGAGAATATCTTGACCGTTAACTCCATCCCAGTATTCTCCATTTCTTTTCCAAAGAAATACTTGTCCGCTATTGACTGAATTCTCAACATCTATAAAATTCTCTTGCATTTTAGACAGTTATTTCATCATTAACTGCAGGCGCAAATGTTTCTAAACCAAATTTTTCATGAATTTCTTGAGCAAACATTTTGCATGACTCAGAATCTCCATGAACCGTCCATACTTTCGGATTTCCCTTGATTTTTTTGATCATAGAGAATAATTCTTTTCTATCTAATCGGA
>JAOTUX010000095.1 GCA_029863665.1 Candidatus Nitrosopumilus sp. | reverse complement strand
AGTTTTTGAACACATTCCATTTAGAGACAGAGAATTTGATGCAGTTTTATGTGGATATTCATTAAGAGATGCAATTAATTTAAGGATTGCAATTTCTGAAATCCACAGGGTATTAAAAAAAGATGGTAGATTTGTCATCGTGGATTTAGGAAAACCAGACAAGGCATTTATCAGAGCAGGTGTTTCATTTTATCTAAGATGCATTCTTCCAATTCTTGCATTTATTGCTGGAGGGAGACTTGGATTAAAATTTGGGACGCTCTATGGGACATACAAAAGATGGCCTCAAAACAAAAAACTAGAAGGGCTACTGCTAGAGAAATTTTCCAAAGTAGAATTTGAGAAAGATCTTATGGGCGGAGCAATAATGGTTGCAGCATACAAATGAACAGAGTTCTGATACTAGTTAACATTACAGGTTTAATCATAGGAATTTCGTATGGACTTCATGGACCAATACTACCAGTATTTGCAAAGAATGTCATCGGTGCCACATATTCTGAGTTGGGATTAATTGGATTAACTAATTTTATTCCGTACATGTTTATTCCACTTTTTGTAGGCATTTTACTTGACAGAATTAATAACGGGTATCTACTTGTATTAGGAGCTACAGTCAATTCAGTATCAATATATCTCATATCAATTGCACAATCAGTTCCAGAAATTATGGGATTTAGAATAATGACAGGAATAGCTCATGCATTTTTTTGGCCACCATGTGAATCAATCATCTCAAATGAAAGTACAGAGAAAAATAGAGTGAAAAATATCTCATGGTTTACAATGTTTTTTGTTATCGGATTTATGGCAGGGCCGTTACTAGGTACAGTATTTCTGGACAGTTTAGACATCACATATAGAATTCTATTCCAGATTACAGCATTTATTTTGGCTACTGCAATAATTACCGCATTACTAGTATCAAGAAAAAAAGTCAAAATTCATCATGAACGATTCTCTTTTTCATCAATTAAAGAAATGAAAAAGTTTCCAGAAGTGATAATATTATTGATTTTTTGTACATCATCCTTTGGAATAATTCTCACGATTTACCCAGCTTTTCTAAATGATAGTGGGATGACAGATACAGATATTTTGTTACTTTATTTTGTTTTTGGAATATCACGAGTCATATCGCTTGCATTAGCAGGAAAGTTTGCAAGAAAAACAAGTCAAACTTTGATTGCGGCAACAATTGCAGTGTCTATGGGTTTGGCCATATCAGTGATTGCAGATTCGATTATTACTTTTGCAATTGCATTAGTACTAATGGGATTTGGGTTTAGCATATTCTTCCCATTAACACTAGAAATAATTTTGAGTAAAACTCGAAAAGGGATTTCAGGAAGGATAATTGGAGCATATGAAACAGTTTTTGGATTAGGATGGGCAATAGGACCAACCATTGGCGGTCCAATAACACAATCATTTGGAAACGAAACACCATATCTAGTATTTTGTATGCTAGGAATAGGAGTAACTCTTCTTGCAATAATTTCTAGAAAGAAATTAGAACCACAAAGAATTCAAAGTTAGATGGACGTTGTTCCACGCTTTTTGGTGCATATGTCAAGTGCATCATCAACGGTTGTAACAAAGACCTTACCATCACCTTTAGTTCCAGTGCAAGCAACATTTGCAATTGCATCTAAGATATCATCCAACTTAGGATCATCTACAATACAAATGACCATTTCTCTGCTAAAATATTGTCCTACTAGAGGAGGTTCTTGTGCACCTTGACCTTGAATGGAATGAACTGTGACACCTCCAACACCAATTTTTTTGATGGCGGCAACAACAGCATCGCGGGATCCTGGTTGAATGATTGCTTCAATTTTTTTCATAAAAACTAATAGTTCTGAATTTATTTAAATTAATAAGTCCTTTTCATTGTTAATATTTAATGACAAAATCTGTCATTTAGGCACAAAAATGAACATTACGTTTAATTTCAAATGAGAGCATTACAGAGCATGTATGATTATTCATTAAATATAGGTGGAAGTGAATGGATGATCATAATTTTTGTTGCATTGGTTTTGATTTTGGGGACAGGAAAGCTTCCTGGTGCTGCTAAAAAACTTGGAAAAGCAGTCAATGAATACAATAAAGCAAAAAATGAAATTCAGGATCACATGAAGGAAGCAACAGAAGAATCACCAACAATTTCAGGACCTGTTGAAACGGAACGAAAAAAATTAGAAATGATTGCAAAATCAATAGGAGTCAAAGTTGATGATAAAACAGATGATGAGCTTAGAGACATTATATCTGCAAAGATAGGTCAGAAAAAAATAGAAAAATCTAAAAATAACTAAGGTTACGTAGATTTTTTAATTCGATACACATCTTTATCAAGTCGTTTTTTGGCAAATTTGTAATAGTCAGGAACAATTTCAAATCCAATGAATCTTCGGTTAAGGGATTTGCTCACTACTGCAACTTGTCCTGAACCAAGAAACGGATCAAATACAACATCCTTTTTTTCACTAGAATAATCCAATAATTTTTCAATTAATTCAGAAGGTAGTTTAGTTGGAGTTTTCTCATCTCCAGTCCAATACTCTCTTTTAATATTCCATACGTCTTCTTTGTCTTGATAATGTAAACTTCGACCATCTTTTGTTTTAGTATTTTTTTCAAATCTAGAAAATGGGAAGAATTTTCGTTTCTTATCATCTTTGCATACATAAAGACAATGATAATGAGAGGTAACAAATTTTTTTTTAGTGACTACACCAAACTGATATTTCCAGATAATATGATTAATAGTAACAAATCCAACATCATCCAATGCACGTAAGATATCTTTAAGATTATTCCATCCAGAAAAAACATACATACTTCCGGAATTTTTTAAAATTCTAAAAACATCACTCATCCATTTAAAAGTAAAATCATAATAATCCTCAGGTTTAATTTCATTATATCCAGACAGAACTCTAGATGAAATTCGATTATAATTTGCTTTTTTTGCTTTAAAATTTATGGCAAAAGGAGGATCAGTAATTACAAGATCAATTTTGTTTTTAGGAATTAATTTCATTCCTTTAACACAGTCTAGATTGTAAATATTATTGATTTCAATTTTTTTCATTTTTAGATTCAAGGTTATTTCCCATCTTAATAATGTCATGGCTCAAGATTAGCAATTAACAATAAATCATCAGTAATATCTCAGGAAATAGATCTTGAAATTCTCATGTCCAAAGTGTAAGTCAAAAATAGGGATTCAAAAGACATTCAATAAAAAAATGCATGTTTTTTGTGGAAAATGTGGCATTGAAGATCTGTTAGAATATTCAAAGAATATTGATGAGGTGTTTCTTGAATTTCTTTCAAGATTTGATCAGGGATTAATCAGTGAAAAAGGACTTTCAGAAGAGCTAAAAAATCAAGGAATTGTAAGGGAAGAAAATGAAATCAAGGAGATAATTGGCAAAAACAAACCTGATAAAATCACTGAAGAAATACTATTTTCAAAAAAAGACTATATTTCAGAATACAAAGTTTTAAGAAATCCCGAGCCTAAAATGGGTTGTAAAGTTAATGATTTAGGATTAGATAGTTCTATTTCAGAACATCTAAAAAAATTAAAGATTGAGCAGTTTTATAAATTTCAAGAAGAGGCAATTCAAGAAATCACATATGGAGAAAATGTTGTAATTGAGGCACCTACAGCATCAGGTAAAACAGAAGCATTTTTGATTCCAGTGATTCAGAGAATAAAAAAAGATGCAGTAAATGGAAATGTTTTTGCGATTTTTGTATACCCAACAAAAGCATTATCACGAGATCAGTATCCAAAAATTCAAAGATTTGTAGAAAAAATCGGAATTAGTGTCAAAGTTTTTGATGGAGACACAGGATTAGCAGAAAGAAGAGAAATTATTGAAAATCCACCTCATATTTTGATTACAAATTTTGACATATTGCATTACCACCTATGGCATCAAACAAAATTTTCTTCAATATTGATTTCAACAAGAACCATAGTAATAGATGAAGCACATGTATATTCAGGAATTTTTGGATCAAATGTCCATTACATCATAAAAAGACTTAAAAGAATTTGTAGTAACAAGTTACAATTTGTTGCAGCATCAGCTACCTTGGAAGATGCAAAAGGATTCTGTCAACAATTATCTGAAGAAAAAATAAAAATCATAAAGGGTTCTGGAAAAAAAGGCCAAACAGATTTTGTAATGTTATTTCCATCACTTAGGACTCAGAGAGCTCTAATGGTAGAGATTACAAAGAAATTAACTGAAAAAAATCACAAGACAATGGTGTTTAGTAATTCACATCTAAATTCAGAACTTTTAGCAATGCAAGCAAAAAAACAAAAAATCAACATAAAAGTTCACAGAGCAGGCTTGATGTCAAATTATAGAACTTCGGTAGAAAAGCAATTCAAAGAAGACAAGCTGCAAGCAATTTCATGTACTCCCACGCTTGAATTAGGCATAGATGTAGGAAATGTCGACTGTGTCATATCATCTACTATTCCAGTAAACAGACTGATTCAAAGAATTGGAAGGGCTGCAAGAAAAGGACAGAGAGGATATGCATTTTTGGCATTAGGAAATGATCCCATATCTCAATACTACAAAAATCATCCTGATGATTATTTTGAAGATATTGAAAAAACATACATTGATCCAAAGAATCCATTTGTAGAAGAATTTCAAGTCTTGGCAATGGCATGCGACAAACCAATTTCCAAGCATGAGTTAAAAGAGCATCAAGAAGTAATAGAGCACCACATTATCAAAAAAAATCTTTTAGTAGTTAATAATAGAATAATTCCAAATTTTGAAAAAATTAATTCTATGTTAAAAGATTACAGTATTAGAGGAATTGGAACAACTATAGATATTTTCTTAAACGAAAGAAAAATAGGAGATAGAATACTACCTATTGCACTAGAAGAGTTACACAAAGATGCAATTTATTTTCTAGCAGGTATACGTTACAAAGTAAAAGAATTCGATTACCCAAAAAATAAACATGCTAAACTGGAGAGAATTCCAAAGGATTATCCATACTATACAAAAGCACTTACAGAAGAATGGCCAACAATTGAAACAGTTTTTGAAAAAAGAAAAGCAAATGGGATTGAAGTGGCATTTTGTAAATTACATATTCAAAAGAAAGTTTATGGATATGTCAACATAGAACTAGGTCAAGAGATTACCCAAGGGGGAAAAGTATTACTTAAATCTCCTCTTGAATATGATTTTGTAACTAAAGGAATTGTTTTTCATGCACCAAGACCTCTGAAAATTATTGAGAAAGCAGAAG
>JAOTUX010000094.1 GCA_029863665.1 Candidatus Nitrosopumilus sp. | reverse complement strand
GCGGATATCCATTTGGTTCGGGTGGAAACCTTGTAATCACTTTTCCATGTTCTGCATCTTGTAATGGTGGTAAACCTTCACGCTCTTCAATTTTTTCTTTAGGTGCTAGAATTTCTGGGAAATTCTCGTCAATCTCTTTTTTTTGTTCTTTAGATGATAATTGATTAACATTTGCAACAATTTTAGAAATATCTTCTATGATCTCTTTTGCTTTGGTTCTAAATTCTGGTTTTGTTCCGAGAATTTTTCCTAAAATTATTTTATCTTGAGTTTGTCCTCCATGCTCAAATGCATTTTGAAGAGACATTTTTCTAATCTCTTTTTTTAATTCTTTTTCCATACTCTGCTCCTCTTATTGTATTATACACTTCTCTTAACTACAAAATCCAACAAAGTAATCAATTCTGTTTTCGAAGAACCCGCGTATTTTGATAGTGCCTTTTCAGCTTTTTCTGCATATTTTAGTGCCTGTTTTCTAACGTTTTCTTCAATACCTAAAGACCGGATTACCTCTACTGCTTTATTCAGCTCATTTTTTGTTGCCTCAGAATTTCCAAATGCTTTTAGAATTATTTTTTTATCTTGACCCTTTGCTGATTTTATTGCCATTAGGATCGGAAGCGATTTTTTACCTTCTCTTAGATCATTTCCTACGGGTTTTTTTGTAACTTTGGGGTCTCCCATTACTCCTATCAAATCATCTGTTATCTGAAATGCGATTCCTAGATTTCTTCCAAATGATGATAGGTTTGTAATATCTTTGTTATTGTTTGTTGCACAAATTGCCCCCATTGCACATGATACATCAAATAATGCTGCTGTTTTTTTACCAATCATTGTAATGTATTCTAACTGTGTTGGAATCTTTCTCTTTTCTGCCATCTTCACATCAAGTAATTGTCCTTCACATACATCTACACATGCTTTAGCAAGTCTGGAAACTAATTGAATAGTGGATTTGGGTGATAATTTTGATTCTATAATTACTTGGTATGCTTTTGAAAATAATACGTCTCCTGCAAGAATTGCAATTGGCATTCCAAATTTTTTATGTACAGTTGGAACTCCATGACGCATTTCATCATTATCCATTATATCATCATGAACTAAAGTAAAATTATGAACCATTTCTATTGCACTAGCAGCTGGTATTGCGTTGGAACTTTTTCCTCCTAAAATTTGACAACTCCTAATTACCATATATGGCCTAAGTCTTTTCCCGCCATGAATAATTAGATGCCCTGCTGCATCATAGAGTTTTTTTGGATTTCCTTTCAGTTTTGAATTTAGATGTTTATTTACAACTTCTACATTTTTTTCAATTTGCTTAGTTTTTTTCATTTACTAGTCTCCATTTGTCTTTTGGTAGATGAACTTTGATTGCTTTTTGCAATCCTTCATGAATTTCATTATTCATCCATGTAGATAAAATCACGGTATATTTTTCAAGTGCTGACTGTTTTGATTTATCTAGTAATTCTAAAGCAATAATCATCCATGGACAATACATTTTAGGATTTGTCTTTAATTCCGAGATTAGTTCTTTTGCTGTTACCCACTTAATTTCATCTATTTCCCCTTCAATCTCTTTTAATTCTTCAGGTTTGTCAACAACTCCAATCAAAGTTCCACAAATTTCATTTTCAGAACCAATGTCTTTGTACGGTACGTGATATTCAAACTTGTGTAAATAATCCAGATTTCCTTTTATTCCTAATTCTTCAGGCATTCTTCTTTCTCCTGATGACACATAAGTTTCGGATTCTCTTGGATGACTCGCAAATGTTCCATCCCAATCCCCAGGCCACAACATCTTCTCTTTTGCTCGTTTTGTAAGTGCTAGTCTTCCATCTTTGCTAAACAATAAGGCAGTAAATGCTCTGTGTAATTTCCCATTTGGAAGGTGACACTTTACTTTTTCATCAGTACCTATTGGATTATCATTTTCATCAACTAAAATTAAAAATTCTTCAGACATTCCTTCTCCTAAACAATGTTCCTTCAAATTTACCATTTTTAATCGCTTTTACAATTCTTTCAGGTTTGTTACCATTTACAAAAAAGACATTCACTCCAATTTTCGAAATATTTGAAGCTTCTTCTACCTTTCTAGTCATTCCGCCTGTAACATCCATTTTATTGTCTGAAATCGAAGGACGTTCATTTTTTAACTCATAAATTAATTTTTTTGATTTGAGATCAGAATACAATCCATCTTCATTTAGTGCAAAAATACAGAGTCTAGGCTTTAGAATTTTTGCAAGATGAGTCATAATCTTGTCTCCTGATAAAATGTATGTTTTTTTTTGACCAAACCATAATGCATCCCCATATGTGACTGGAATCAATCCTGATTCTGCAATTTTTTTAATCTCTTGAATTTTTTTAAGAATTGGCTTATTTCCTGACATAAAATCGGTTGGAGGAAGACAATAAGGATTTAATTTATTTTTTAATAATAGATCCAAAACTATCTTATTCAATTCAATCATTGAATTTTTTACAATCGCAACTCCTCTGAGATCATATTTTTTTTCTTTAGTATGCATATCGTATTTTACAGACCAATAGTGTCCATAGGAACCGCCCCCGTGGACAATAATTATTGATTCGTCAATTTTTTTTAAATTCTTGGCAAGATTATCTATTATTTTTCTTTTAGCTGATAATGGTTTTTCTTTATTTGTGATGATTGAACCTCCTAATTTTATCAGAATCATGTTTGTTCCAAATTATCTAGTCAATTAAAAAAGTATCAGTCCTCTAAAATCAATTTTTACTGAAAAACATTCGTAATTCTTATCTTTGAATTCCTTTATCGTTTGTTTCAAATTTGATTCATCTGTCAAAGCAAAAATACATCCTCCTCCCCCCGCACCTGTAATTTTTGCTCCAAAAGAAAATTTTTGCCCAACTTGGATCATCTCTCTTAATTTATCATTTGAAACTCCTATTGTTTCTAGGTATTTTTGATTCTGAATGACTATTTCTCCTAACCCTTTGATGTTATTTTCTTTTAAAAATTTCAAAGCATCTTCAATCAATTTTGATTCATTATTACATAATTTGGAAAATTCATCTCTGTTTTCTTCTCCGAATCGTTTTACTCCTGCAACTACTAATTCTGTTGAATGTTTTATGTTTGAATTTGCAATTACTAGGTGAAAATTAGGTTCTGATTCTATTTTTTTAAATTTATTTTTTTTATCATATTCCATTATGCCCCCATATGTACAAACAGTACAGTCTGCTCCTGAGGTATTTTGAAAAATTGTTTTTTCAGCTTCAATTGCTAACTCTAAAACTCTTTCTTTAGATGTTTCTGAAAATAATCCCAAAATTGCTGCAGCACTTGCAACACAGCAAGCAGATGATGAACCTAAACCTACTCCCAATGGGATCTCAGATTCTATTTCAATTTTAATCCCAGTATTCTGATTCTGTATTATCTTATTTGATAAATAATAAAATGGTCTCAATTTAAAATCAATTTCTGAAATGGATTTGTTTGGTTCTAACACTACATCATACATCTCAGATTTGATACATATTTTCTCTTCATCTATTTTTTCTGCAGTGACTGTAATTCTCTTATTGATTGCACATAGAATTGATTTTATTCCGTATACTACAAAATGTTCTCCAAAAAGAATAACTTTTCCTGGTGCTGAGGCTTTAGATTTCAAGTAAACACTTTAAAATCCTGATTGATTTATTCGATTTCCTCTTCTGCAATCTTTGTTTCGAAATCATCAATTTCATATTTCATTGATTCATCCCCTTTTAATTCTCCCCTTTCAATGAGAATTTGACGTACCAATAACCAGTAAACTGTAGCTAATGCTTTTCTTCCTCTGTTATTTGCTGGTATAATTACATCAACATTTGATGTAATGTTGTCTGTATTTGCAATCCCTATTACTGGAATTCCCGCATTGGTTGCTTCAGTAATTGCTTGTTCATCAACTTGTGGGTCTGAAATCAAGACTAATTTTGGTTCAATATAATATGGCAATGAAGGATTTGTTAAAGTACCTGGCATGAATCTTCCTAAAAGTTTTTTAGATCCTAACATTTCACAGAATTTTTCAATTGGTGTTTCTGCATATTGTCTACCTGAACATACGATAAGTTTGTCTGCTCCTAATCTATTGATAAACGTGGCTGCTGTTTGGATTTTTTCTAGTGTTATATCTAAATCAAGCATGTAAAGCCCTTCAGGACTGGCTTTGGTGATGAATGGTTTCATGAATTTTGTCTTAACTTGAGTTCCTACTCTGATTCCTGTAGATAGAATCTTCTTTTTGATGTCTGTTGCTTCTGTTTGTTGACTCATGACGATTTTAAATCTCTGCCATACCGCGTATTAAATCATGCTCTGATAGACGTAATAATTCATTAAGTTTTGCTACTCTTTCTCCTCCAACCACTCCTACTTTGAGCATCTTTGACTTTGTTGCTAGACCTATGTGGGAAATTTGTGAATCTGTAGATTCTCCAGATCTATGTGACGTTATCAATCTAATGTTGTTTTTATTAGCTACATCTGCAAATTCAAGGGCATCATAAAGACTACCTGCTTGATTTACTTTTAGAATTGCAGCATTACATGACTTCAAATCAATTGCTTTTGTTAGAATATCTTTATTTGTAACCGTCAAGTCATCCCCTGTTACCAATGTGTTTGAAAACTTAGCAGTTAATTCTGCCATATCTTCAAATGCTTCTTCATGCACCGCATCTTCTGCATAAATTAATTTATATTTTTCAATAATGTCTGCTGCAAAATCTATCTGTTCTCCAGTAGAATTTTCAAATCCTGCTCTGTCATAAACGTATTTTTGTTTTTCTTCATTCCATTGTGTAGATGATGCAAAGTCTACTCCTAAAGAAACTTCTTTTCCTAAAGTAAATCCTAAATTCTCACAAGCCCTTGCTGAAATCTCTAAAGCTTTTTGATTTTCTAATTTTGGTGCCCAACCACCTTCATCTCCTCTTCCATTTGTAAAATTTGGATCCTCTTTTTCTAAAACACGACGTAATTCTTTATGAACTTCTAAATTAGTTCCAATAGCATCTTCAATATTTTTTGAACCTGTTGCACAAATTAAAATCTCTTGAATATCTGGTGTTCCAGGTCCTGCATGTGCTCCTCCTCCTAAAATATTTCCTAAAGGAAATGGAAATTTGAATGAAGATTCTGATGATAGAATTTTAAACAACGGTTGACTTGCTGCTTTTGCTGCTGATTCCATTGATGCAATTGTTACTGCAAATGCAAGAGCACCTCCAATGTCTGAATAGTTTGTAGAATTA
>JAOTUX010000093.1 GCA_029863665.1 Candidatus Nitrosopumilus sp. | reverse complement strand
TTTGAGTGCTGCAGTTCCTGCTGCACATGATATTGGGTTTCCTCCAAATGTTGAGGAATGTTCTCCTTTGCTCATTGATGCTAAAATATCTGGTCTTGTGAGTGTTGCACCCATTGGGACTCCGCCTGCAATCCCCTTTGCCAAACACAGAATGTCTGGTGAAGTATTCCAATGATCACATGCCCATAATCGTCCAGTTCTCCCTAAACCTGCTTGTATTTCGTCAAAAATTAACAGAATTCCTTTTTCATCACAAAGTTTTCTGACTTGTTGCAAAAATCCATCAGGTGCAACAATGATTCCACTCTCTCCTTGGATTGGCTCCAAAATTACAAAAGCTGTATCATCGTCTATAACTGAACGAAGAGATTCTATGTCTCCATACGATGCAAAAGAGACTTTTTCTACAAGTGGTGCAAATGCTTTTCTATATTTTGGATTAAATGTTAATGATAAAGCACCAAATGATTTTCCATGGTATGATCCTTTCATTGCAACCATTCCTTTTTTACCTGTAAACTTCCTTGCAAATTTTATTGCAGCTTCAATTGCTTCTGCTCCACTATTGTTTAAATGAACCTGTGTAAGTTTTTCAGGAGCTAATCTGATAAGTATTTTCAGGAATTCTTCTCTTGTTTTGTTATACAATGAACTGTGAACTGTAATTATTTTATCGACTTGTTGTTTTATTGCATCATTTACTCTTTTGTTTTGATGTCCAACTAGCGCAACACCATATCCTCCCATACAGTCAATGTACTCTTTTCCATCAACATCCCATACATGAGCTCCTACTCCTTTCTCAATTGTAACTGGAAATCTCTGATAGAGATTCCCCATAAATTGATCTTCACTCATGTTCAATCACCGTACAGTTATCATGTGCAATTGCAGAAGATATTGGATTTTCTTTCTGGCCATTTGCAATCAATGCTTTTTTGACTCCCATGTCTAGTGCTTCAGTTGATGCTAAGATTTTCTTCTCCATCCCGGGGCCTATCTTTGGTCTAATCTCTTTTGCTTCTGCTAATGTTAACTTGGGAACAAGTTTGTCATCCATTAATAATCCGTCTACATTTGTGATGAATAATACTTTGTCACTTCCTACTTTGCCCGCAACATATGCTGCAGCTCTATCCCCATCTACATTGAGAAATTCTGATTCCTCACTAATAGCTATGGGTGAAATGACCGGAACTAGTCCTTGCTCTAATAGTGATTTTATAAATTCAGAGTTTATCTCTTTGATTTTTCCAGTATATCCGCCATCAATTGCCTGTTTTCTGCCTTTTTCATTTACTATGAGTAGTTTTTTCTTTCTGTCTGCCTGGATAATTCTGGCATCTACTCCCGAAAGACCAATTGCATTAATACCGTTTTTTTGAAGCATCTGAACTATTGTTTTGTTTATCCTACCAGACATTACCATAGTAAAAATTTCTGCAGTCTCTTTGTCAGTATATCTGCTTTTGATTCCGCTTGGGGATGTCACAAACTTTGGCTCTTTTCCAAGCTGCTCACAAACCTTTGTGACTTCTTTTCCGCCACCATGAACTAGAATAATTCCTTCTGATTCTGAAATCTTTTTGATATCTGTAATTGTTGATGGATGCAAATCATCCACTACACTTCCACCAATTTTGATTGTGATCATTTCTAAACAGGAGTTAATGGAGTGTATCTTAGTCCATCCATTTCATCAAAACCACACATTACATTCATGTTTTGGATGGCAGAACCTGCTGCACCTTTCATCAAATTATCTGATGCAGATAGTGCAATCAATCTATTGTTATCCTCATCTAAATCAAATCCAATGTCACAAAAGTTTGAACCAACCAAGAACTTTGGATCTGGGAATTTGTATAATCCTTTTTTATCTCTAATCAATCTGACAAACTTTTCTTCACCATAAGTTTGACGATATAGTTTCCATAACTCTTTTTCCTCAATCTCTTTTTTCATGAAAGTGTGGTTTGTACACAAGATACCTCGAACTACATCAACTGCATGTGGACTCATTGAAACATGAATCTTCTTTCCTGCAATCTCACTTAGTTCTTGTTCAATTTCTCCTGTGTGTCTATGTTTTGCTGGTTTGTATGGTCTGATTACTCCTGCTCTCATTGCATGTGCAGTTCCTGAGCCAGAACCTGCACCAGATGAACCAATCTTTGAGTCAACTACAATGTGCTCTGTATCAATAATGTCATTTCGAATTAATGGTGCTAGTGCAAGCATTGATGTTACTGCCATGCATCCAGGACAAGAAACTAGTTGTGCTTTTTTAATTTCTTCTCTGTGAAGTTCTGGTACACCAAAGACTGATTTTGCTAAATAATCTGGATGTGGGTGCTCCCATCCATACCATTTGTCATATGCATCCTGATTGTGTAATCTGTAATCTGCGCTTAAATCAATTATTTTAATGCCTCTATCATACAGTGCCTTTACGATTTCAGTTGCTGTTCCATGTGGAACTGCAGTAAACACTAGATCACACTTGTCAGTTAATTTATCATAATCTAATTCTGAGAAAGTAAGATCTGTAAATCCCTTCAAACTTGGCTGAATTCTATGGAGATACTCTCCTACATGTTGTCTTGATGTCACCATGGAGATCTCTACATCTGGATGGTTAACTAAAAGACGTAATGTCTCCCCTCCTACATATCCTGATGCACCAACTACCCCTACTTTCATGACAAGTCTCCTCGTAAAGGAGTATAATTTATTTTCTAACGTAGTTTATTGCAAATTCTACCATTTCTTTTGGTATGTTTTTCTGTGCAACTCTTGCCAATCCCTTGAATTCTACTGTGTTATTGACTTCGTGAACTACCAATCCTTGCTTGTCATCTTCCATCATGTCTATTCCTAAAATTCCACCACCCATTGCCTTTGATGCCTTTGAGGCCATATCCTCCATCTCTGGTGTAATCTCACAAAGTTCCGGATCGGCACCTAATGCAATGTTTGTCTTAAATCCTCCTGATGATTTTCTGTACATTGCAGCAACTGGATTGTCTCCTATTGTAATTACTCTTATATCCCTTGGTGGTCTCTTGATTAATTCTTGTAAATAGTAAATTCTATCGTGTGGACTATCAGTAATGTCTCTGATTTCTGATATTGCATCCATTGTGTCTTTGTCTTTGATTGGCATTACTCCTCTTCCCCAGCTTCCAATTACTGGTTTTATCACTAGTGGGTATCCTACTTTCTCTATATTCTCAGCTGCGCTTTGACTAGAAAATGAAAAGTGAGTCTTGGGTGTTGGGATGTTATTTTTCTTTAAAAGTAATGTCATGAACATTTTATTTCCACAAATACTTGCAACATCAAACTTGTTTAGCACTGGAATATCTAAAAATTCTAGACTGGCAGTAAAGTGTAGTCCTCTGAAATAACTGACGCATCTCTCTAGAACAACATCTCCCAAGTCATAATCTTCTTCTTTACTATCTGTATTGACTTGGGTAATCTTTGCATCTAACATCACTGTATCGTGCCCTATCTCTGATGCCTCCTTTTGGAGCATCTTCTCTTCTGATCTTAGACGATCAAACACAATACAGATTTTTGACATTACTCTCCCCAGTCTTCGCCTACGCTTTCTGCTTGCTTTAGCTCGACATTTGATCCGTCTTTTTTTGAAATTTCAAAGTCAGCACCGCAATCAGGACAGGAGACTATCTCTCCTACTGAGGCATCGTCTGGGATGTTTAGTATTGCATCACATTCTGGGCAGTTCATGTTTTTGTTGACCTTTTCTTTTGTAATTTATTAGCTTCTGTTGACTGCATTCCCCACAATTCCACAAATCCGTTGGCCAATCTCTGATCAAATGTCGATTCTGTGCCATATGTGGCAATCTCGTGACTGTAAAGTGAGTTCTTTGATTTTCGTCCAACCACTCTGAGACTTCCTTTGAATAGCTTTAGCTTTACCGTCCCGGTTACTGGCTTTTGTGAAGTCTCTATGAATCCATCCAAATCTGCCTTTAGTGGGTCTTGCCATAATCCTGAATATGTCAAATATGCCCATTCGTCATCAATTATTGACTTGAATTTGTTTTGGTGTTTTGTGTGTACCATCTTCTCCAAATCCCCATGTGCCTCAATTAGACAAGTTGCAGCTGGAGTCTCATATACTTCGCGAGATTTTATCCCTACTACTCTGTCTTCAATATGATCAACTATTCCGACACCTGCAGCTCCTGCCTTTTTGTTAATATATTCAATTAGTTTTACTGGGTCTAGTTTTTTGCCATCTACCTCAACTGGAATTCCTTTTTCAAATTTTATTTCCAGATATGTTGGCTTGTCAGGCAAGTCTTTTGTTTTAACCCAAATGAATGCCTCCTCTGGTGGTTCATTGTATGGATCCTCTAACACTCCTCCTTCAATTGCGCGTCCCCACAAGTTCTGATCAATGCTGAATTTTTTAGCTACAGTATCAATCTCAATTCCATGTTTGTTTGCAAATTTTAATTCAGTAACTCTGTCCAAATTTTTATCGCGAATTGGAGCTATGATTGGCAAGTCAGAACCTGAACGTAATGTAATATCAAAACGCACTTGGTCATTTCCTTTACCAGAACACCCATGTGCAAGTGATGTTACTTTTTCTTTCTTTGCAATCTCTAGCACTTTTTCTGAAATTAGTGGTCTTGCAAGTGCTGTTGCAAGACAATACTTTTTTTGATAAAGTGCGTTTGCTTTAATTGATGGATAAATGTAATTGGTAACAAATTCTTTTCTTGCATCAATGTTATAGTGTTTTTTCACTCCAAGCTTTTTTGCCTTGTCTGCAATCTTTTTACTGTCATCCCCCTGTCCTACATCAACTGTTACTGTAATTACATCCATGTCATGTTCTGCTTGCAGATACTTTACAACAACTGAAGTATCCAGTCCTCCCGAAAATGCCAAAATTCCTTTTTGAGTCATAAAACACATTGTCCGTTATATTTTGGAATTTATCTTTTGTGTTGAATATCTGTCATTGTAATTTTTTGACTAGCTTGAGCTAAAATTCGATGATTATTTAACCGCCAAATATAACGGTGTTTTGTGAAAATTGGGATAGTTATTCTGGCAGGATCTACCATAATAGCTGCGATATCTGTGGCTGGAATTCTAACTTCATCTGATGATATATATGAAAACAAGATTCGAATTGCATACTTTCCAAACATAGGGCATGCCATACCGATTGTAGGTATGGAGAAAGGATTCTTTGAGGAATACCTTGGAAACCAGACGAAAATTGAAACACGAGTATTTGATAGTGGACCACAAGCAATAGAGTCTCTATTTGCAAACTCT
>JAOTUX010000092.1 GCA_029863665.1 Candidatus Nitrosopumilus sp. | reverse complement strand
TCCTTCTATAGTTAAATTAAGATTTACAAGTTCTAAAAATCCTAAAACTCCAATTCTATAAAGTGCCTTGGGGTTTTTTATGGTAATATTATTTTCACCTTCTTCTATTTTCTTTCTGATAATTGAATTTGTCACATTTTCATAAAGAATAGGGGCACTTGCAATATCTCCAAATTTCTCTATTGCTGCAGTTTTTAGACCTTCAGGTAATACAATTCCATATTTTTCTAATAATGCATTTTTTAACACATGGAATTCATTTTCAACAAGTAGATTTCGTGCAGTATCATACAGATCCTTTCTTCCATGCACAAAAAGATAAACTGATTTTTCTTTGTTAATCTCTGTCAACAGTATCAGTAATCAAACATTATTAATGTAAGTTGCTTTATTGATTCATAATCAATGGTTTTGATTGAAATGTTGATTTCAAATATGATCTTAGTTAATTTTGTGCAATATTTGTAAAGAAATCAAACTCTGGATATCTTTTGGTAGTTTCTTATAATCCGTATCAGGTTCAGCAAATACATACAATATATCACTAGTTTCTATGAGAAAACTAATTGCAAGTGATTTTTCTCTTTGAGACATAGTAAAATTTACTGGACCTAATTGCTTGTCAAATTCTTTTCTCATTTTTACTCTTAATGCTAATTCCATAAACAGCATCTCATCATACTTTTTATCTTCTAACGGTTCTACTCCTTACTTCATTCCACCTGCAACAAGTCTACCTCTTACATTTATCACACATGCAAATCTGATTTTTGTATTCAATTCTTTTATCTTGTTACAAAGTTTGAAATAATCATAAATTTTACTTTCACTAGTAATTTTTTTTGAAATTTTCATCAATTATAATATCATATTATAATTGAAAAACAAATTGTTTATTCATCAATATTGCGAATTATACAATTTTCAACATAATTTTTACAAGTTTTGCAAAACCATAAAGACGTGTTTAACTCTTTAATCTATTTAGAATATCTCCAGTCATTACATTTGTCACAATATATTGGAACAATGTTTTGATTTCTATAGATTTGATTACATAATGTTATGACTAGAAATTTTATTTTTGTAGACTAGTCTAAAGATGCCTCTGCATGTGCATCAACATTTCCTTGATCAACTTTGATAGCTTGAGGAGGGCAAACTGAAACACATGCCATACACCATATACAATCATGTTCCAAGATTGGATCTGCTTTGTCTGTATAGTCCTTGCGTTCATCTTTGACTCTACTTCCTATTCCTTCAAAAGTCTCACCATTGCATTTTTCAGCAGGAATATCTTTTTCTGTTCTGTACCACTGGAATACCTGAACTGGACACGCTTCAATACATGCACCATCGGCCACACAAGAATCCCAATCAACAGCTACTGCGGTTCCACTAATTCCTAGAGGTATTTGTTTTTCCCCACGTGCCTCATAAGCTTTAATTACATTTTCATCTTTAGATGCTTCACCATCTGCTTTTCCAGGCCCCCATATCCAGTGAAAATGTTCCCCGTCCGAATGAGTAATTTTTCCAATTGGTTTTAGACCTTCAGGAAAATTTTCGGGTATTGGCATAAAGTACGAAGTATCATATCCATATTTAAAATCAATCAAAATTAGTTATTCCTAACGTGTTGGTTTTTATATAATCTGAAAATTTGTATATAACATTTCTGTAAGATAATGTTTTTCAATGATATTGTAATATAATTACTATGGATGTTCATTCTGTAACAAAAGAGGATCTTTTGAATATTGTTGAAAATGAGGCTAAAGTTAGAATAGACAGTTTTGTTGAAGGGGCAATAGAATTAGCAGAAGAAGTCCATTCAGATTTAAAAAGAGAAGATGGAAAATCATCATTTTTAGAAACACATGTTTGGCCTGTAACTATTGATGTGATGCGACATTATCAAAAAACAAACAAATTACTTACATCTCTACAAGTTGTTTCATCTATTTTACATGATGTACTCGAAGATGATGATAGGATTTTAGACTTGAATTCTTCAAAAGCATATGGATTTGATGCATACTTTAAACATAGATTTGGAGATTATGTTTACAACATAGCCACAACTCTGAAAACAAAACCTTTGGGAAATTATTTTGGAACAAACAATGAAGAAAAACAAACTGCTAGATTCTTTGATTATTGTACAGAATTAACAAAATCTGCATACGATGTAAAAATAATCAAACTTTCTGATAGATTAAACAATATGAGGTTTATCTCTCAGATTTCAGGACAAGAAAAAATACAAAGATATATCAGAGAAGCTGAAGATTTTTACATTGCATTCTCGATATTTCCCCCATCTGTAAGTGAATTTTATACTAAAATGAGACAAGCGTATGATGATCTAAAAAGCATCAAGGTTTCAATGTAAATTTAACCGTATTTGTAATGAATTCCTTTTTCACCACGAGGATGCTTCCATTCTGTTTCTTGCGAACATGTTCCACAGTCCACACACCCTTCATGCTGAATGATTACTTTTCCTCCTTCTTCAGTGTAACATTTTGCAGGACATAACGTTACCATCTTTTTCATGTATTCACTGGTAGGATTCATAACCTTGATGTGAGCAAGACTGTCATCATTATAACTCAGGTTTGCAATTCTATCTGCAATTGATGGAATGCTGGGAGAGTAAGAAGATGAAACTGTTTCGCCTAGTCTTTCTGCTAATTGCATTGGTACTTTGACATAGGTATCTTCAGATTCAATCATTGGTAGTAGTTTATCATATCCTAGAATATTTGCAAATTTTACTGCAATACCACGCATAGTCCCACTAGACATCATTTTTAGAATTGGGCCATAGCGAGTTCCAATTATGTCTTTTGGAACATCTTTTGCAGCATCTAAGAAAATTTTCAGATAGTCCTTGTCAATTTTTTCCATATCTGCAGTAAATGGACTCTCATCTCCTGATTTTGAATAATGCTCCCCCATGCTGTTCTCAGAAAAGTCATTTTTATCAAGAGCCTGTGCTACAGCATTTGCTGCCCTTACACCATCATCAATTCCGACATTGAGGCCCTCAATTCTTGGACCTACAAAAACACCTCTTCCAGCTGCATCTCCCACAAATAAAATGTTCTTAAAAAATGGTTTTTTCATTCTGCATCTCTTTCCATCTGGAACTAGTTTTGCACCGTATTCTCCTTCAAGATAATCATCACCAAAAGTAAGGCCAAACTTCTCAGACATTTGCCCTTCAATTGTAGAGACTCTTTTCTCAATATCTTCAACTGTTTTGTATTTCCCAGAATTAATCAAACTCTCTCGTCCACTAGAAGATAGAGATGCTTCTCGAATCTCATACCAATTTTTAATTAATTTTGCAACAGCAAAACGAACTCTAAGCTGTTCTTCTTGTGGGAGGTTTTTATCAATCTCTGGTTTAATTGGAACTTTATCTTTAATAAATTCACTAACCATAGGATTTTTCAGTAAAGCATCAATCAAGTCGTATGGGGATGTAGGGTTTGTTAGTTGTGAATCAAAGTGATAAACAGCCCCTACTGACAGGGTTTCATTATTCGTATAAAGAAATCCCCCGCCAATATGATTTAGAGTTACATCTCCTGCAAAAAGATGTGCTGCACCTTCGTCCGAAGTTACTCCAAATCTTTCGTTGATAATATCTTCAGGTAATTTCACAATTACTTTGACACCTTGGTACAGTTGGTCTGGTGTGAATTTCTTTCTTGCACCAACCATCTCTGCAACTTCTGAATTTACTCCATCAGCTGCAATTATTGCCTTGACTTCAAATTCATCTAGCTCATCAGTTTGAATAATTGATGTTCCATTTTGTTCGTTCCAAGTAATTGATTTTACATGTACACCAGGAATGACTCCACCTCCGAGTTTTGTAGCGGCTTCTTCTGCTTGTTTTGCAAACCAAGAATTGAGTTTACTCAATAAAACTGAGCATCCAAAATTTGCTTGATAATCATGGGCTGCAGTGAGATCCATAGAGTAAACTTTGTCTTGAGATGTTGAATGTAGGATATATTTTGTAATTTTTCTCTCAATTGGTGCATCATCAAGAAAATTCTCGTATAACTGCTCTACATTGGTTATTTGTCCCTTTTTGGGTTTTTTAGAATAAAGAATGCCTCCAGATAGATTTTTTGAGCCTATTTTTGAGCCTGCTTCTAATAGAATTGCCTGTTTTCCAAGATGGGATAATTGTCTTAGTGCTGCAAGTCCTGCCGAACCTCCACCGATTATTGCTACATCATATTTTTCCAAAATCTACTGTACCTCAACAATTTGTATCTGTTTTTTAATCTCTTCAATTAGTAAAGGAATTACATCTTCCATTCGCCCTTTAATGAAAACATCACATTCATTTTTTATTGGTGCGTCCTCGTCAGGATTAATTCCTACAACAAATCCTGAATCCTTCATTCCCATTACATGTTGCATCGCACCACCAATCCCTGCAGCAATATACAACATTGCACTAGTTTTGTGTCCACTAGTTCCTATTACTCTATCTGGAATCATATATTTAGAATCTAATGCTTGACTGATTTGGTATGGTTTTTTTGACATTGGCAGTGTAACTCCAATCTCTGCATTCAATTCTTTGGCTAGATTTTCTATTAGTTTAATATTTGATTCTGGATCATCTTTTATTCCTCGTCCAAAACTAACAATAGTTCTAGGAGTCTCAAAGTCTACTTCGCTTTTTATTATTTCACGACTTAACACTTTAACTTTAAGATCTTGCGCATCAATAGTTGGAGTGAATTCTATAATTTTCCCTTCTCGTGAAGAATCTTGTTTTAATGACTCAAAGACTCCAGGAATTATACTACAAGATTGTGGATGATAATCTCTTTGAAAAGCAGGATTCCTATTATCAAGACAAAGAATTGTAGTCCACAAAAAGCCTGAGAAATCAGGTCGATACATTTCTAATGTTTTCGCATATGTCTCTTTTACTCCACCTGTTTTTTGTTGATGTGACATCTCAATGTCTTCAATTACTAATTTGTTAATGTCCGAAGCTAATCCTGATTCTAATTCTACTAGAGTAGTTGAAGATAGGTGTCGTCCTATACTGTCTGCTGCAAAGAACATGTATCTGGGTCTTTTTACATCACTTGCATATTCAGGCTCTATTTCTCCTAGAGATTTCACATCTTGGGCAATCTGGCAAATTACTTTGGTATAAATGGTATTTCTTACGTCTTTTAGTTCAGGATTGTCTGCATAAATTGTCGCATCTGCCCCATATTCGATTAGTTGCTTTGCAAGATCTTTGATATTATGTCCTAAAATTATCGCAACAACTTTTTCATTAGAGGAATATTTTTTATTA
>JAOTUX010000091.1 GCA_029863665.1 Candidatus Nitrosopumilus sp. | reverse complement strand
ACCAGATATCTTTCCCTGAGTTGCCATTCCTACAAGATATTGCTCAACAAGATCAGATAATTCAGATTTTACCATTTTGATATTATTTAGCCTCATTCTAGCTTCGGGTGTAAGAATTTGTTTTAAGATACGATCTTTTTGTGCCGCTAATTCATTGTTAGTATTATCTTGAGGGGGGTCATCAGATTCTGGGAAACTCATTTTGAATCTATGTGTATACTTTTAGTTGTGGATTCTCAACAATTAGTTCTTTAAGAATTTCTGTTGCTAGTCTATCAAGTTTTTGCATTCCTTGTTTAGATATAATACGACCTTTCTTCTCAACTTTTTCTAGATATCCAAGTTTTTCTAATCCATGAATTGCATTTCGAATAATTGCGCCTCCAGCATCTTTGTGATGGGCAGCTCCATATCCAGATGGTTTACCTCCACCATAATCTTTTCTTAATTCATTAACTCCAATTGGACCATGTAGGTAAATTTTTCTCATTATTGAAGCACATCGGGTATGCCACCAATCTCTATCTTGAGGTGGCTTATCTGCATGAGCTCCAGTTTTGACAAATGGAATCCAAGAAGGTGCCGGAATGTCTTCATTTTTTAGAACATCTGCAAGCTTTACTATTAATACATCTGCAGGTACATCATAGACCTTTGCCATAAGTTCAAAAAATTGAGAATCGTCTTATAAATCATTGAGGTATTATTTTACGATAGGTATGCCCACACAAGTTGCAGGAAATTCTGATCGACTTGATAGATACTCTACCTAAACGAATTCTAGAATTAATCCCAGGTGCAATAAAGGATTTACATTTTTTGCAAAAAACCATCCTAAGATGATAAGGCATGCGGATTTTATATCTACTACTAATTCTACGAGCAAGTAAAGCCTGACGCTGAGAAAGTTTTGGATTTGTTTTTGCATTAGAAATTGCATTTTCAATAAGAATTTCCATTCGTTCCATAGCAATTTTTCTGACTGCAGTTTTCACAATGATTTTTGATATTACATCTAAAAATTAGTTAGTATTATAGTGAGAAAATGCAGTCAGCGGGATTCGAACCCGCGTCACAGGGTTGGAAACCCCGAATACTAACCAGGCTATACTATGACTGCAATAGAATGAAAATTCTAGTTCCTACATAAAAATGGTTTTTTCATACTCGTAAAGCATTCTAGCAACGACTACATGTGCCTCTAAAGAAATATTTCCAATTGAAAAGATATCAGAAAAGTTATTTTTCATGGAATCAGAAAAGTGTCCTTTTTGAAAACCTCCTATTACGATACAAGAATCATCAAGTAGATTGGTGCTGATTTTTTCAAATGAATTTGGTTGTCCTGTGGTTGACAATCCGATGATCTGAGAGGGATTTATCTCATCAATTAATTTAGAAAATGATTGATCTCTAAGAGATAATAATTTCTTATTATTTACCGTGATAGTTTTTTCTAAAAATAATTTTTCAAATAATCCTGCGAATCTGTGATATGATTTTGGTATGTGGACATTTTCTTCAATAGAAATTACCTTATCATTAATTGTATGAATGAAAATTTTGATTTTATTCTCAAAGTATAGAGGAATTGTAGTTGCTTCCAAAATAGAAAAGTGAACAAGATCAGGTCTTCCTCGTTTAATTTCATTATCAATTCCTTTCATTGCAGCATAATGCCAAGAATTATCTAATAAAATCTCAGATGGCCTTTTACCAAGTTTTTGTGCATGTGAATTTACTGAAGGGTGTGATTGCAATTCTGCAGGTACCAACTCTAAGGAAGATTCAGCAAGAATTAGAGAAATCATTTTAGTTAATCATTTTTATTTGATTTTTAAATTCATTCCATCCAGGTTTTGTTTTTCCATTAACATCAACAAGACCAGCATTGCACACATAATGATTTAGTCTTTCAATAACATATTCACTGCTACCCAAACCTGAACCTCCTCCAACACTAATACCTGCATTACCAATTTCTTGTTGTTCCACAACACAGGTATTCTCTGGTCTATCATAATGTCTATACCAAGTTAAAAATTCAATCTCAGACTCATGTTCTGAATAAAATTCGAATAGTTTTTCCAAAAAATCTGTCTGAGAAGATGGATTTCCCCCTATAAAGTCAGATGTGCTCCAGCTAATCTCAAAAAATCCAATTTTTTTGCCAGGTATAATTTCAAATACTTTATTCAAATCTTCTTTGGCCTCCTCAGGGGTTTTTACAATATCATTTAAGATATCAACTGGAAAATATGAAAACGCAACAAAATCACCAATTGCTAAATCACTAACAATGTGAGTCAAATTTTTATTCAATACATGATGTAATGCAAATGAATTTCCAAGATGAACATCAGGGTGTTTTTCTTTTAGGGTTTCATAAGTTCCAATAAACAATTCCTTGTATACAGGAATATTTTGTTCATAATAACGGAATTGTGACTCGGTCTCACCACCAATAATTACAGAATCAACAATATGATATCGTGAAAGAATTTCATCAAGAACATTGACTAGTCTATCTTCCCCTATAGAATTGATAGATGGTTTTCCAATCCAATTAGGAAATGGACCTAGTGTTTCTCCATTAATTATTGAAAAGAAGAGAGTTACTTTTAGTTCATTTTTTTCGTTTAATCCCATTACAATATCTGATTGACTCCAGTCAAATTCACCTCGTTGAGGTTCTATAGTATTCCAAAATAGATAGACATTGCTTCTGCCTATTCCAGTAGATGATGCATCTGAAAAAATTTCATCGACTTGTTGTAATGATACAGATGAATTTGGTGAATTAATTACAAGGCCAATTTTGTCATTAGCTTGAGGGATTACATCTGAATTTGATAAAGTCAAATATACAGAAGTTATTACAATAATTATTGCTATTCCTAAAGTAATACTCAAAAATTTTTTGTTCATACAAATTGGAAAATAAAAGAAAGTAAAAAAGTTATGATTCAGTTATTTATCCAGAAGTACAACCGCTGTATCCACATTCAATGCAGATGCTACATCCTTCTACAAAGACCAGATTGTTTTTACATGTTGGACACAATCGATCTTCTGAGATTTCTTCTTGTTTTTGAGGTTCAATTTTGATGTCTTCGTCATGAATTTTTAATGCAAGCGCTGCATTAACTTGAGATTTGATGTAGGGATTTGTTATGTTTGTTGTAACATAACTAGTAATATGCTCACTTGGTAAGACCTCAAATGTTTTTTGTGCATTTTCACTAGTCATATGAAGAACTTGTTTGTGTCTAGAACCATCACGATAAACGGTGATTCCTTTCAATCCTATTTCATGTGCTAACAGATATGCAGATTTTACATCTTCTGCGGTTACATCATATGGCATATTGATTGTCTTTGCAATTGCATTTCCAATCCAATCTTGCCATACACCTTGAGCCATAAGATGATCAGCCCAATGAATATCCATTGCAGTAACAAAGACATCTTGCATCCATTGAGGTATTTCAGGAATTCCTTCAGTGAACCATAGTTATCTGCAATCTTTGCAAGAATTTCGTCATTGTAAAGTCCATTTTCTTTGAGAACATCTTCAACAATTTTGTTTGTATAGAAAAATCTTCCAACAGTGACTCTCTTTTCAAATACAAGAGCAAATGCAGGTTCCATTCCATTTGAACAATCTGCAATCATAGACAGTGTACCAGTTGGAGCTACAGTAGTAGTCAAAACATTTCTGATGCCATGTTTTTTGATTTTATCAATTAGTGCATCCCATTCATAGGAATGGGATTCTTTTGGTTTTTCATAATATCCTGCTACTGGGATCTTTCCTTCAGGATACTCTGTTTTAGAACATAATGGGAACTCACCACGGGATTTTGCAAGTGCGACACTTTCTTCCATAGAATAATATGTTAGAGCTTCAGATAGTTTGGATTGTAATTCATATCCTTCTTTTGAGTTGTATGGAATTCTTAATTTGTATAACAAGTCAGCAACTCCCATTACTCCAAGTCCAATTCTTCTTGATTCTTTAGATGCTACATTAATTTCGGGAACTGGATAGTGATTTACGTCAATTATATTATCCAAAAATCTTGTTGTCTTTCGGATTGTTTCTTCATATCTTTGCCAATCAAATTCATAAGTGCCATCAGCTTGTCTCTTGACAAGATTTACCAAGTTGATAGATCCAAGATTGCATGATTCGTATGGATACAGACTCTGTTCACCACATGGATTAGTTGCTCTTAGTGGAGCTTGTCTGGCTTTTGCAAATACATTGTATTTGTTAATTTGATCAAAGAAGATCAAACCAGGTTCAGCACTCTTCCATGCAGATAATGCAATTAAATCAATTAGTTGATGTGCGTTGATTTCTTTAACTGGTTTTTTGTCACGTGGACTACGCAAGATATAGTTTCCATCATCAGTGTTAACAAGTGCATTCCAAAAGTCTTCCCAAATACCAACACTTACGTTAAAATTTTCTAGTATACCTGGTTCTGTTTTGTTTGTAATGAATTTTTCAACATCAGGATGCCAAGCTTCAATAATTCCCATGTTTGCACCACGTCTTTTTCCTCCTTGTTTGACTACCTCGGTGACAGTATTGATAATATTCATGAACGATACTGGGCCAGATGCAACACCAGAAGTTGATGCTACAATATCACCTTCTTCACGAAGATCAGAGTAGTTAATTCCAACTCCACCGCCAGATTTGAAGATTAACGCAGCATCAGAGGTTGATTTCATAATTTGTTCCATGCCGTCTTCCATACCAAGCACAAAACATGCAGAAAGTTGTCCTAATCTTCCGCCGGCGTTCATCATTGTTGGTGAATTTGGGAGGAAATCTTGCGTAGTCATCAACTCAAAGTATTCAGATATTTTATCTGCATAGCTATCAAGCTTTTTAGCAGCCAGTAATGTCAAAAGATCTTTGAATCTAATCTTCATTTGGCCTTTATTTGCAAGGGTCACATAGTGGTTGATCAGAGATCTAAAATGCCATTTGTTAAGGTAGTAATCTCCTACTTTGAATTTATAATCAAAAGCATCTAGCTTTTCAAGATAAGATTTTGCTTCATCTATATCCTGTGTAGTATTTCCTGATTTGTCAAATACTTGTGAATCATATAACATATCACTAATTCCCACCAGAATTGCAACTCTCTCAAACATTTGAGTTGGAGACTCTATGATCTCATTTTTTCCATTTCTAAAGAGATATCTTGATGATAAAACCCTTAGACAATTCAAATCAAACTTTTTAGAAACTGGATCAAGGGATTTGAGATTTAAGACTTTCATCTTTTCATCCCTTAGTTTTCGTCTTTCGTGTCTGTAAACGATGTATGCTTTTGCAATGTCGCTATTGCCA
>JAOTUX010000090.1 GCA_029863665.1 Candidatus Nitrosopumilus sp. | reverse complement strand
ATAACAAACTTCAACCTGCAGAATCAAATGGACTAAAAGTTGTCTCCTTTGGTTTCTTTGCAGAACAATCTCATCAGGCAGCAATTTATCGTGGTCCGATTATTTCTGGAATCCTAAAACAATTCCTAGTTGATACTAATTGGTCTGATTTAGATTATCTTATTGTTGATCTTCCTCCTGGTACTGGTGATATTCCATTAACCCTTGCACAAACAATCCCAATTACTGGCATTCTTGTTGTTACCACTCCTCAAGATGTTGCAAGTAATGTTGCAGTCAAAGCAATTGGGATGTTTGAAAAACTAAATGTTCCAATCATTGGCGTTGTTGAAAACATGAGTCATTTTATCTGTCCAAAATGTGATGAGAAACATTATGTCTTTGGAAATGGCGGTGCCAAGAAAATCAGTGAGCAATTTAAAATGCCTTTCTTAGGCGAAATCCCATTAAATTCTGGTATTATGTCTGGTTCTGATTTGGGTAAACCAATTATGATTGCACATCCTGATTCTCCAAGTGCAACTGCTTTTAGAGCAAGTGCAAAAAATATTGCAGCACAATGCAGCATTCTTGCAGCAAAATTACAACAAGAGATGGAATCTGAAAGCTCTGATGAAGAACCTACTCCTGAGGTAAATACCAACTAATTACGATTCTTGTGAAATTACCTGATTCTCTAAGAAACCAACTGAAAATTCCTTTAGGGATACTTTTACCTGAAAGTCAGGCTGATAAAATAAATATCAAAAAACATCTTCCAGAGAATTCGTATGTAATTACTGTTGGTGATAGAACAACTGAAAAAATGATAGACTATAGTTTGATTCCTTCTCTTCAAATTGTTGACGGTCAGGAAAAAAGAGAAAAGCGAGAACCTCCGACATTATCTGATATTGCAACTGAATTAGTTGTTGAGAACCCTGCAGCAGAAATTACTCCTCAAAGTATAGAAATAATTAAACAAGCATTTACAATGCAATCCCCAATACGTGTTAATGTCAATGGTGAAGAAGATCTTTTAGTAATACCTGTTTGTATCTATGCCCCTGATAATTCAATTGTGTTGTATGGTCAACCAAATGAGGGATTAGTTATAGTCAAAGTCACTCCAGAAATTAGAAATAAAGCACAAACTCTACTTGACTCAATGAAGTAATTGGGGTGTGATGAGACGGTGGCTGTATGATTGATGATTACACTACTATAACTTCTGACCCTGTTAATTCATAATTTTAAATGATCAAATACCACTGATGCAGTCGTGGACAAATTTTATTTTATGCGGTACTGTAAGTCAAATGTGTTTAGTTGTAGTAAGGCAAAATACTGACATTTCAAAATAAACGTGAATTTATAGAAACAAAACCATGAAGCTAGACCCTGAACTTAAATTGCAAATATTGGAGAAAGTTGGTGTGTACTCGAATAGATTCTCCATACCTGAACCTAAGATGCTACTTTCCACTAAAGAAGTTCTTGATGCTCCACGTGAAATGACTGAAGGGCGAAGAACATCTGCCTACAAATATTATGGAGTATCATATCTTCAACACAATCTAGTTTTTATTAATGTCAGAAAAATTCCGGATGAGAAGGTATTAGAAAATACACTGGTTCATGAATTAATCCATATGAGATTTCCATATCTTGCTCATGGAAAAAGATTCAACAAACTAGTAAGACAGGGACTTCGTGGCAAGACATTTTCTCCCTATAAAAAACGAAATCAAAACAGTTCTCTTTGATCATCTTTATTAAAACTGAAAATTCTGATATATTGTGGATATTCCCGAAATTCTGCCGTTTGTTGCAGGAGTCGCCTCATTTTTAGTTGCTGGAGGTTTGGTTGCGTGGATTACAAAACAACCTCCTGGAACAAAAGAAATGATGGATATATCCAATGCTGTCAAAGAGGGTGCTGGAGCATTTCTTAAACGTGAGATGAAAATTATAATTCCAGTTGCAATTGCTTTATCTGTAATTATTGGTGCATTCTTACAGCCTTCAAACGGACTTGCTTTTGCTGTAGGTGCAACACTTTCAGCAGTAGCTGGAGTGATCTCATTAAAAATTACCGTAAAAGCAGCAGTAAGGGCTGCAAATTTGAGTAGTAATGGATTAGGACAAACATTTGCTATGGCCTTCAGAGGTGGAGCTACAGTTGGACTTGCAGTCCCCGCAATGGCACTCTTAGCAATTACTGGTCTTTATTTGATTTATCCAGATCCAATTACAATTGCAGGTGTTGGAATCGGCGCAAGTCTTATTGCATTATTTATTCGAATTGGTGGCGGTATTTTTACAAAGGCTGCAGATATGGGTGCCGATTTAGTAGGCAAAGTTGAAGTAAATATTCCTGAGGATGATCCTAGAAATCCTGCAACTATTGCAGATAATGTAGGTGATAATGTTGGAGATGCTGCTGGAATGGGATCTGATGTTTATGAATCTTATATCGTTACAATACTTGCAGCATTGTTAATTGCAGCATTGATTGGTGCACCAAACTTTTTCCTTTATCCAATACTGATTGGTTCTTCTGGAATGATTGCATCAATAATTGGTGTTGTGATTGTTGGCTCTAAGAATATTAAAGATGTAATGAAACCTCTTAACCGCTCATTTTATGTGTCAGCTGCAATAGCTATTGCATTAAACTTTGCATTCATCACACAATTCATTGATGATTCTCCAGTAGCATTTGCTTTGTTTGGTTCTACTGTAATTGGTGTAATTCTGGTTCCTATAATTCAAAAAATCACTGATTATTACACTAGCTACAAACAAAAACCCGTAAATGAAATTGCAGATTCTGCAAAATGGGGTTATGCATCATTAACATTAATGGGAATAATCAAAGGTCTTCAATCCACTGGACCTTTCATGATTGCATTGGTTATTGCAATTATTTTATCTTATAGTATTGCATCTAATGCAGCTCCTGCAGGCTCAGATCCTGTATTATATGGAATCTTCGGAACTTCTTTGACTGCAATGGCTATGCTAAGTCTTGCAGGAATTGTTCTAAGTATTGATGCATTTGGTCCAATTGCAGATAATGCAGGTGGTATTGTTGAAATGACTGGAATGGGTGAGGAAAATCGTAAAGTAACTGATGAAATTGATGCTGTTGGAAATACTACAAAAGCTGTTACTAAGGGATTTGCTATTGCCAGTGCTGCATTGGCTGCTCTGGCTATGATTCAAGCATTTCAGTTTGAAGCCTCTCATATTTTTGCAGGTGTGCTGGAATTAGATTATAGTCTGACAAACCCTGCAATTATTGTTGGTTTGTTGGTAGGTGGTTTAATTCCATTTATCATTACAGGACAGCTCATTAACGGTGTTTCAAGAGCTGCAGGAAAAATGGTGGATGAAGTTAGACGACAATTCAAGGCAGATCCTGAAATCCTTACTGGAAAATCAAAACCTGATTATGCAAAATGTGTTGACATTGCAACTGTTGCTTCAATTAAAGAACTTTGGAAACCTGCAATTGTTGCAATTATCGCTCCAATAATTTTGGGAATACTGTTAGGACCTACTGCAGTAGCTGGATTGTTGATGGGTTCAGTTGTTACTGGGATCTTATTAGCATATCACTTGGCAAACACTGGTGGTGCATGGGATAATGCAAAGAAACTGGTGGAGATGAAAGGTGAAAAAGGTTCTGAAGTACATAAAGTTGCAGTTGTAGGTGATATTATTGGTGATCCTTACAAAGATACTGCAGGACCTGCACTTAACACTGTCATCAAGTTACTTAATACAATAGCCATTGTTTTCGTATCTGCATTTGTTGCAATACTTGCTATCTAGTTTTTATCTTCTATAACCAGAGTCATATCTAATTCATCTACTTGGGATTGAATTGCTTTTTTTAAAGTTTCATTATGGGTGTTACAGAATTTAAAATAGTTGTCAACTGTTTGGAAACAACCACAAATCCATTTTGTTTTTTTATCTCCTTCAACTGTCCATTTTGAATACTTTGGCTCTTCCATGAATACTCTGTTTACTATTTGTCTAAAAAACATGTCTTGTAGAAAAAGGAAAAAAATGTTTAAGGACAGCCTTCCATTTTCTGGATAAAGTAGCCGTTTTCCTTAATTGCCTGTTCAACAGGCTCTGGTGCTCCTTGTGAATGACAGAATTGACATTCATTTGTAGTCATTTCTGCTTCCCCTTCACCGACGGATTTTAACCACTCTTTGCCATATGTTAGGGCTTTATCGTGATCTTTTTCACCAGTAATCACATCAAAGTGCATGGTATGACCATCTGCTGCTTTGACGTAAGTGTCGTATACGTGAATTTCCATAATTACTAAGTAAAAAAAGGGATATTTATTTCAAAAACCCCTTGAAAACAATGATATATAGTTCTGGATCAATTAATGGCATTTTATTCATCTGTTTAGATCTCTATATGTCCAGAGATGCTGATAGATACAAAGTCTGATGACTATATCTGATTCAGGTCAACTTAGACATAGGTTTACATCCGTCATGGATCGATACGTAAAAGTGGACACCAACCAGTTATACGATTGGGAAAAAAGAGCATACAATTAGAAAAAAGAAAATATTACTTTGCACATCCGCCTGATGTGTCGTCGTGATTAAGATATTCTAGTTCTTATTAAGATGTAACTTACATTATAGTTTCTTTGCTGGTTCAATACTAGTTCAATGCTGTCTTTACATCCAAGTATTACATGAAATAATTTTGTCTGCTATTCTTCTCTTGATCAAAATCTCATACGGTCGAAGATCTAGGAGTTGAGAATTGTCGTTTATGGATATTTTTCCTTCTTGGTTAACAATTAAAAATAGATCTTAAAACCAAAAACTGCTGGCAGTACTATGATAACAGATCCTATATCAATATTTAACAATCAAATATTTAGATCATGCTGATCTTTTCTTAGTTGGTCTTTTAATCAATTATGAAACATACAAATCAGAATTCATATGGAGTCATTAACCAACCAAGTCCTATGAGTTGGGCGATTTTGTCCCAACTCCAACTTTAATGTATAGGGTGATTTTTTACGCAGAAATTCAGATCTTCAAGTTCATGATTCTTTCCAATTTGTGTTGCAAACTGTACACTTGCCAATATATCCATCGTATTTTCTGCAAAATTTTATTATCGTACCGCTCCCACATGTTAGACATGGGCCTATAGATTCTTCTGGAATCAGCATAAAGCCTTTTTCAAATGGGAATTTACTTACCATATGTTTCACGATTCCAATGATAATAATATTCACATTCAAGATATACTATATTGTTAATATGATGAGATTGACAAAACTTACAGTTTTCTTGGTTTTGAAGCATCATCTTTTCATCATCTCAAACATCTTGTGTTTTATAAAAACTAC
>JAOTUX010000089.1 GCA_029863665.1 Candidatus Nitrosopumilus sp. | reverse complement strand
ATTACAAAGGCAAATCCATGGCACTTGTAAGATAATGATTACAAATTTTGTTTCGGAAAAGGCAAAAATTGGAAAAGATGTGAAAATTTGGCATTTTTCATATGTAGGAGACAACACAGAAATTGGGGACAATGTAAAGATTGGTTCTCTAACACATATTGATTACAATGTTAAGATTGGAGATAACACAAAGATAGAAGGTCAAGCTTACATTTCACCACTAACTAGGATTGGAAAAAATGTGTTCATTGGTCCATCAGCTGTTCTAACAAATGATCCATATCCAACATGTAACAAAATGATTGGAGTTACAATCAAAGACAATGCAATCATTGGCGCACATGCAGTAATCAAAGCAGGAATCACCGTAGGAGAAAACAGTGTTGTTGCAATGGGAGCAGTAGTAACAAGAGATGTTCCAAGTAATTCAGTTGTAATGGGATCACCAGCAACAATTAGAAAAACCAGAGAAGAATACGATAAAAAACAAAGAGAATGGAAAGAAAGTTAAGATCTCAATTCTTTTTTGAAAATCCAATTTTTTAGTTTAGATAAAATTAAAATCCAAATTACAACTAGAGTTATTGCAATTACTGCTTTTATCACAGATCCAATAAACCAACTCGATTCACCAAATCCAGAAATAGAGATTGGTCCTAACAAGGTCACAGCAATTCCACCTCCAACAAGCATCAGAACCCACATTGCAAACAAAAATCCAAAAAGACTAGATTTCATAGAGTAATCCTCATCAAAAATGAAGTAATTATTGCCAAAATTCCTGAAAAGATAGCCAGTTTGAAGATTGTCAGTGCTATTTGTTTTTCAGATAATGGACCACCTGCAAGTATCAGCCTTACCAGAGTGACAGGAGCTGTCTTGGCATCAGTTGCCTTTAGTCTGAAATCATCAGTGTGCTCTACAGGTTTTTCTTTGATTTGTCTATGCTCTACCATTCGTTTAACGCTTGATAAGAACAAAAATGAGTTAATTACAGCAGGCAACAATGCCACTGCAGCTATAATTTCCACGCCGCCAATAATTGCAATTGTGCCATACATTGCACCTAAGGCTAATGCGCCAGAATCACCTGGGAAAATTCTACTTGGAATTTTGTGATATCTGTAAAATGCCAATGAAACAAATCCTAAAGGCAAGCTAATTATTGCAATTTCATAGTTTTCTACAATAAACAAACAGATGGATAATGAAAAACTTGCAATTACCATGAATCCACTTGCAACTCCATTTAGAACATCAATGGAATTTATTGTATTTCCAGTAATAGGAATCATAAATACAATTATTCCAAGATACAAAACAGGAATTTGTACGGTTCCAAATAAAGGAAATACAAGATTAGAATCATATGTTCCAAGAACAATTATTGGAATTGATGCAATTGCAAGTGTTACTGGTTTGAACCATGCGTTCTTTCTGAATTTTCTATCATCAATATATCCAATTAGAAATGCAATAAAAGTAACAAACAGAATTGCAAGTATTTCATTTTTCTGCAAGAATGCGTAAAGAGCAATTTCAGATGCAATTATTCCTGCAATTATCGATATTCCACCAGGTCTAGCAATCATTGTATTTTCTTTTTTGTTTACATCCTTTACTGTAAGATTTCTTTTTTCTAGAAAGCTAATCATATAAGGGGTAGTAAAAAATACGACAAAAAATGCAACTAGACAAGAAATGATTACTGGAGGTATTAGTTCAATCAATATCTAACCTTACGTAATTCTGATTTTATATTATCTGCAATAGTGGAGCCAATTTTATCTATTTCTGCGAGTTTATCTACAGGGGTTTTTGCCAAATCATTGAGGTTTTTAATTCCATGTTTGTAAAGAATTCTAGCTCTAACTCTTCCAATTCCTTTAACTCGGACTAGGTCAAGTAGTTCCTCCCTAATCCCATAAACAATTCTCTTCCTCAGATTATCAAGTTCCTCAAGCAAATCTGCTCTTTCAACATGTTTGGAAATCTCTCTAAGACAATATGAGAGCCAATTTGCAGTCTCTGCCATCCTATGCATATCCCCAGACTCTATTCCGAGGCTATCAGACAGGGATAGTTCAGATGATTCAGTAATCCAGGCGTGCAAAGCCAACAGACTCCTTGAGCAGTCATACTCCGAGATCGGTTCAAGTAGTTCTGAAGAATTATTTTCAATCAAAAGGCTTGCAGATTCATAATCCTTATTTCGAAGTGAGAACTTTGGGAAAAATTCTTCGCAGTTTGAGATTAAATGTAAAAATCCAAATGGATGTGATCTATCTTGTGATACGTTTTCAACAGCATCTCGAAAATATGTTGCAGTTAAAGGATCAATATACAACATTGAGGTTTTCTTTCCAAATTCTGTAGCAGCATATCTTTCACCTTTTTTGACTATCAAGTATTCACTGGAGAGAAAACGCAATGAGATGTCAATTGCAAATTTTATTGTAGGTTTTCTTGATTGCAACCCCCCCAGTGTCTGCAAAAAGAATTCCAGGATCTCATCTTTTTTAATTCCAGGATTAGTAACAATCACACTAAGAACATGAGTGCGTAAGGATTTATCATCAGTAATCTTTGAAACAATAGGCTCTGGTTCTCCATTAATGTAATGATCAATTAGATCCTCAGTGTTTCCATTTCCAACAATTATAGATTCACCATAATCATCATACTGTGGTCTCCCAGCTCTTCCGCAGAGCTGTTTGTATTCTAAGATACTAATTGGTCTGTTTGCCCCAACTTTTGCATTGTATCGATTAACATTAGATATTACAACCCTTCTTGCTGGGAGATTTACTCCTGCAGCTAAAGTTGGAGTGGAAGACAAAAGTTTGATTGTTCCTTTACGAAATTCTGTCTCTATTGTTTCCCTGCACTTTTGGTTTAGTCCTGCATGATGAAATGCAACTCCCTTTTTTACAAGAAGTGCCAGTGTTTTTACCAAATCAGTATGTTCATTTTGTGATAAAATTTTTTTTGAGGTTTTTTCTAGTTCAGTTAAATCTTTTTTTTCTAAAATTTGAGATACAGCATCTGCAGCTTTTGTTGCAAGAGATTTTGAGCGAGTTCTAGTCTCAGCAAATACTAGTGATTGTCCTCCCTGCTGTACTGATTGTACGCCTAGATCAATAGGGGTTCCACGCAGACTACGCTCAATTTCAAAGGTTTTGCCATTACTCATTGTGACCTCCCCTGCATCACAGACTCCCTCTGATAGAGGTACAGGTCTCCAGTCATTTTTGACTAGTTTGCAATCAAGCCAATCGGCAATCTCATCAGAATTGGTAATGGTAGCACTAAGACCTACAATCTGGGGTTTTGTATCTAATCGTTTTAGCTGAGTAAGGACCATTTCAAGTGTTGGACCACGACTTTCATCTCCAATCAAATGTACTTCATCAGTAATTACCAATCCAATCTCTTCAATCCATTCAGCACCATGTCTAATCACAGAATCCATTTTTTCATTTGTTAAAATCAAGACATTATTTTTCTCTAAATTTTTTTCAAGACTTTCAAAATCGCCAGTTGAGATTCCAACTTTGATTTTATTTCCTAAAGGTATTTTCTCTAATTTTTTAAACTCTGAAAGCTTTTCAGCAGCTAATGCACGTAGTGGACTGAGATAAATTACCTTGCCTTTATTTTTTGAAAGATAACTAAGCATTGCAAGCATTGCAATCAAAGTCTTTCCACTTGCAGTAGGAGCAGAAACTAAAATGCTTTGTTCACCTAACAGTCCGGACTTTACACTATCTGCTTGTGGCGGATATAATTTTTCAAAACCTTGGGATTTTAAAAATTCAATTGCAGGTTCGGGAAGATCTAGTTTCTCTATTTTCATACTCGGTTATAGTGACCGGGTTTTGATTCATAAATAGATGCTTCCCTGAGCATTCTTCGGATATAGTTTCTTGCTTCCTCTTCTGTGAATTTTTCACTCTTTTCAAGTTCTTTGACAAATACTTTTTCTTCAACTGGTACCTTATTGTCTCCCTCAAGGCCTTTGAGAACATCCATGAATAGTTGCATCTTTGAGACTTCACTTCGGGGTTTTCCCTGCAATACTCCAAGATCCACCTTTCCAGTATTGACATCCACTCCCGCATCCTGAAGCATGCTCTGAATCAGAAATATTGCACGCTCAGCATCCTCCTCTTCTACCTTGTCTTTCATAAGTAATCTTGCTCTGGCAGTAGAAAGTCTGATTATTCCCTCCAGCTGTCTGGGCGTAACTGTAATCATCTCTTCGGATTCTACATTTCTCATTTGGAGATAGTAATCTAGGATTTTTTCTTCAGCCTCTTTTGTCAAGTCAGGAGAAGAACGTTTTGCATATGCAAGATATTTTGTTAGTAAATCCACATCAACTACAAATTTTTTGTTTGTTCCCTGAGGAGTATGCAATTTAATAATATGTCTTGCAATCTTTTCATCTTTTTCTTTGGTTGGAATATCCCTTACAACAAAAATCAAATCAAATCGGGTAAGCAATGGAATTGGCAAGTTTACATTTTCTGTAATATTTTTGAAGGGATCATATTTTCCATACATTGGGTTTGCAGCAGCCAAAATTGAAGTTCTTGCATTTAGTGTAGCTACAATACCTCCTTTTGCAATACTTGCTGACTGTTGTTCCATAACTTCGTGTAAGGCACTTCTGTCTTCAGGTTTCATCTTGTCAAATTCATCTATACTTACAAGACCTTGATCACCTAGTACAACTGCACCTGCTTCTAACATCATAATTCCTGTTTTGTCTCGCACTACAGCAGCTGTAAGTCCTGCAGCAGTTGAACCCCTACCTGAAGTATACAAACCTCGTGGTGCGATTCTTGCACAAAACTTTAGCATCTCACTTTTTGCAGTACCAGGATCTCCAACCAGAAATACGTTAATGTCTCCCCTAATCTTACTTCCATCACCAAGTAATCTTTGATTAGAGCCAACAATTAGCAACAAGATAGCTTCTTTGATTAATGTCTGACCTTGAATGTGAGGAGCAAATGAATCAATTAATCTTTGATACACATCAGGACTTTGACTCAATGCTTTGATCATTTTTTCTTCTTCAGGGGAAACTTCTTCTCGTTCTATTTTTCGACTGGTTTTAGAACCACGTCCTCCCAAAAATTCAATATTATTTCCTTCAATTCTTAATCTATACAATCCACTGTGTCCTCGCTGGACTCCAGCAACAGATTCTTGCTCTACTCTTACTACTCCTGTAAGAATAATTCTGTCTCCCGGCCTTGAATTATCCACCAAGTCCTGCCTAATTGTGACATCAATATAATGAGGAAGTTGACCTGGAGGCAAATCTTCAGGAAGCTCCTGCAATCTAAGGATTTGAAAGTCAATGAATTTACTATCTTCTGGTT
>JAOTUX010000088.1 GCA_029863665.1 Candidatus Nitrosopumilus sp. | reverse complement strand
ATATGCTCTGCTATATGATGCCTGGAACCATGGAGGGTGATTTCGCTTTTGAAGATTCTGCAATGTCTTCGCAAGAAACAGATTCAATTCTGCAGGAAGCAGCAGCTGTTGCAGGAACTCAAATTGGAGATAAATTCCCATCTGTTCCAACCGGTTCTGGAAATGTTGAGACATCTGGAACCTTTGCTAATTCCAAGACATCTTTCTAGAATTTTGATGTCTATTCGCTCTTTTAGTTAGTATTGCTTTATTGTTTTCTGAAAAACCTCTTCTCACTCATGTCTAGTTTTATTTGAAATTTGTATATCTCTCATGTTTGATAATTTTTAGTCTTTTGTGTATCTGTTCTCTGAAATCTCTGACTCTCTGAGTTTGACAATTAATGTGTCTCCTAATTTGTTGAAAATTCTTTGACGTTTTTTGTTTGTCAAAATCCATCCTAAAATAACATCCACTGGCAATAGAAATGATTTACCAAAACTGCTTATCATGATCCCTTTCAATTTTGGCTTTCCTCCGTTAATATTTGTGGTTTTCAGATTGAGAATTTTCTTACCTATTGTTTGACCTGTTTTATACTCTAAAATTGTCCAGTATGCAAAAAATAGAATGCTAGTTGGAATGTACTGTGAATTTTCTGCCCAAAATACGTCCCCTTCAAATTCATAATCTATGGTTCCAAATATTACAAAAATTATTACTGTTGAAACTCCCGAAATAATGATAAAATCAATTAACCATGCAAGAAATCTGTCTGTCCATTTTGCAATGATTATTTCTGGTAATGAATTTGAATCATTCATAAACTAAGTTATTATTCCAAATTAATAAAACATGTTAATCTTTAGTTGATGTTAATTGCAACATAGTTGATTTATTCTTGCATGGTTGTGATAATTCATGAAAGCAAAATTTGCAACATCATGTATTTCTTGTGGTGATAAAATTCAACCAGGCAAAGAAATTGCAAAAAATAGAGATGAAAAATGGGTTCACAAACACTGTGTAGAAGATTCTGAAGGATTACCTTAGAAATTAATAGGATCTTCTTTTAAATAAATTTGAAACTATTTTTGGTGCTGATAAACCCTATTGATGTATTTTTTTGGACATTTCGTCGAAACGAGAAAGATGTAGTGAATCTCTATACTACACTTTCACCGGTTATGCATCTTGCTACCGGAGGGTCAATGCTTAATTTTGGTTATTGGTCATCAAAACACACTGATCCAATATCTGCTCAAAATAATATGTGTACTATTTTTGGAGATTTAGCAGAACTATCATCTGGAAAACATGTTGTTGATGTGGGGAGTGGCCTATCTGCCCCCTCTTTGCTGTGGCGAGATAATTTTCCTAATCTTTACTTGTATTGTGTCAATATCAATTACAAGCAATTGATTTTTTCTGGTCATCAAAATAATATTGAATTCATTAACTCTACTTCTACAAAACTTCCATTTGATAATGATTCAGTTGATCGTGTTTTGGCATTAGAATCTGCACAACATTTCAAGCCTCTCTCAAATTTCATTAGTGAATCAAAAAGAATATTGATGAAAAACGGATTACTTGTTTTGGCAATTCCTATAACCACTGATTCATCATCTGGGAAACTAGGACTTTTAAAATTTACTTGGTCATCAGAACATTATGATCTTGATTATTTGAAGAATTTAATTTCTTCACATGGTTTTAACATATGCTCTATAGAATTAATTGGCTCAAATGTTTATGAACCGTTGGCTGATTATTATTTTGCAAATAGAACTCAAATAAGAAAATCTATTTTAAAACATTATAATCAATATGTTGAAAATATTCTTTTCAAATCCATTCAAAAAATGAAAACTGCGTCTGAAGAAAAAATAATTGATTATGCATTAATCAAATGTCGTTTGTAACTGGGTCTAATTTATTTTAAATTTTCTTATATTTTTTCAATATTCATACTAAAATTCCATTTTAATGATTTTTTAATTAATTCTATCTAGAAAACAATCTTCTAACTCTGTATCTTTTAAAATTGACTAAGTTTTTATCTTTGATATCTTAAGGTAGTTTATAATGTCAGATCCAGATGTTGTGGTTAAATTGTATGGTGATAAATGTAGTCAATTACTTCAAGAATCTGAAATTAGATTTGCAGGGATTGTTGACAAGGATGGCCAACTGATGGCGGGTGGATTTAAGGAAGGAATTACGCCTCATGAAGGTGATGAGACCAAATTACAGTCATTTTTAGAGTTTGTTTCAAAAGCATCAATTAGAAAAGAATATGATGAAAGCCTGGGTTCTATTAATTATCTTGCTGCAAGGCGAGACAAAGCCGTTTTGGTGAGTTTTCCGTTCCCTGTAACCCAGATTTTGTTGTTGATATCTGCAGAACCTACTGTAAATATTGAAAGTTTAGCTAAAAAAGTTGTTGAGATATTTACTGATGTCAATTGACTTTAGTTGAATAATTTGGCAAGGTGAGCAGAAAATAAAATTAGTGATGATTCCTTTGTTTGAAGGATTCAATTCTTACTAGAAAACAACATAATCATGATTTCAGATATTCCGTCATCGGATATGCATCTGAAGATGAGATCTAATCCTAGATTCATAATAATGCTCATTAGTGGTCTCAGGATTTAATTTCAGAAAATGAGTTTGTAATTTCTTTGAAATTCCTTATTCAAGAAGGGATTATTGTTGTTAACTAGTTTATTTTTAACAAATAGTTTTAATCTGGTTTTAATTGTCATTAATTGAATTGAAAGCAACATTTGGTGCAGGTTGTTTTTGGCACGTTGAGGATCTGCTTAATAAAACTAAAGGCGTTAAATCTACTCAAGTAGGATACATTGGAGGTCAACTTCCAAACCCTACTTATGAAGAAGTATGTACTGATAAAACTGGACATGCTGAAGCTGTAGAAGTAGAATATGATCCTGACGAAATATCTTATGCTGATCTTCTTGATGTATTTTGGAATAACCATAATCCTACTACTTTAAATCGCCAAGGACCTGATGTGGGGATTCAATATAGATCTGTAATTTTTTATCATGATGACGAACAAAGAGAAATTGCTGAAAAATCAAAACAAATCTTAAACAAATCTGAAAAATATGATGATCCTATTGTTACACAAGTAGTACCTGCCCCTACCTTTTACAAAGCTGAGGAATATCATCAAAAATATTTCAAAAAACGCGGATTCTCATAAAATTATTTTACGATCACTATTGGAATCTTAGATGTGTGTATCACATAATTTGATACACTTCCAAAGAAAATTTCTTTAGCAGAACTTCTTCCACGTGAACCCATAACGATCATGTCAAATTTCTCTTTACTATGTGCCATTTTGATTATATTGTATCCTATGTCTCCTCGCATCAGTTTTTCATTAAACACAATTCCGTTTTGAGCTGCCAAAAACTTGGCTTCTTCCATGAATTTTTTAATTTGTTTATTGAATGCTTTTTCAACTGAGCCTATACCTCTAAATTCTGAATGTGGTGGTGCATAAATAGAATATACTCCAGTAATTGTTGCCTTGCATTGCCTAGCTAATGTAATTGCCGTCTCGAGACCTCTGAGGGAATTCTTTGAACCATCTAATGGGACCAAAATTTTTGAAATTTTCTTCTTTATCACATTATTTCATTATCTCTGATCTTAAAAAACATAGTTGGTACTAATTTTGATTTGTAATCGAAAAATAATGAATATATTTGATCGCTAAATTGACTAAAACTTATCTAGTGAGTACCATTGACGCTAAAATAGTGGAAGAAAAATTTCTTCAAATTGATGGAAATAAAATACGTTATCTGGAATCTGGTGATTCTAAACAAACACTTGTACTAGTCCATGGATTAGGTGCATCTGCTGAAAGATGGGAACACGTGATCCCATTATTTGCAGATAATTTTCGTATAATTGTTCCTGATCTTATCGGATTTGGACTTAGTGATAAACCTCAAGTAGACTATACTCCTGAATTCTTTTCAGAATTTCTAGAAAAATTTTTTGTTGCATCTGGTACAAAACGCCCTTATCTTGTTGGTTCTTCATTGGGAGGACAAATATCTGTTGAATATACCGTTTCTCATCCTAATAATGTTGAAAAACTTATTTTAGTCTCTCCTGCGGGAGTAATGAAACAATCTACTCCTGCACTTGATGCATATATCCTAGCTGCTCTATACCCAAATGAACATAGTGCAAAAAATGCATTTGAATTGATGGAAGGATCTGGAGACAATATTGATCAAAAAATAATTAATGGATTTATAGAGCGAATGAGATTACCTAATGCAAAACTTGCTTTCATGTCTACTGTATTGGGTTTAAAAAATTCAGAATTAATCACATCTAAATTGTCGTCTATCTCTGTTCCTACTTTGATTATTTGGGGTTCTCGGGATCCTGTTATTCCAATTAATCATGCAGATAGTTTTGTTTCTGCTATTCAGGACTGTCAATTTTTTAGAATGGATGGATGTGGCCACACTCCATATGTTCAGGATCCGTGTACTTTTGCCTCTAAAGTACTTGAATTTTTAAATAATGTTTAGTTGCATTTAAATACCATTTAATTCCATGTATTACCAATGAATGGTAACGGCAACCAATATAATCCGACTGAAATGTTCAAAGATTGGATCCAAAAAAATGGACGTGCTCAAGCAGAGTTTATGAAAAGTTTTGGTTCTTTAATGACCAATCAAACTAGTCAGACATTCAACCCTTTAGAAACTCTAAAAGATGTTTCTGACAATACTAGACAAACTCAGTCTAAAATGATGGAAAACATGTCATCAATGCAAAGTAAAAGTATGGATACGATGTTTAACATTGGACAAATGCTTCCTTCTTTCATGAATTGGGGTGCTTACAAAACTACTATCAGTAGTAATGGTAGAATATCTATTCCTGAAGCTGAACGTAATGCGCTTGGCTTAGGAGATGGTGACTTGGTTCAAGTTATTATTTTGCCAATCGCAAAAAAATCAAAAAATAGGGAGGTGAAAAATTGAGTAAAAACGAAACAACACAAGGAAATTCAAAGGATCTGTTTTCTTCATATCGAGAAAATGTAGACAAACTCTTTAAAGGTCTTAGACAATCAGTACCACAGTATCATCAATCAATTACTAATGTACAACAGGAATATTTACAAGCTTTCGAAAATGTAGTAGATTCAACAATTACCTTACAGAAAGAATATGTAAAAAAATCAGGTATTACAGCAAACATTCCTGAAACAACATTAAAAATAATTCATGATACTACTGAGGAATTTGTTAGATCTGGTTCTCTACAAAATCAAATGGCACTTGCAACAATTGACGCAACACAACAAAACATCAAAACATTTAACGACAACGCAAAGTCATTTGCTGATTTGAACAGAAGC
>JAOTUX010000087.1 GCA_029863665.1 Candidatus Nitrosopumilus sp. | reverse complement strand
TGTGATTTAAAATCTCATCAAATACTGGAGTTTTCAACATAGATGCAATCAAACCACTGGTGAGTATTCCATCTCTACAATAATTGAATTCTGGCAAAATAAAACCCCCACTGCTTCCTTCTCCTCCTGCTTGAGCATCTGTTTTTAACATTAGATCAATTACGTTTGCTTCTCCTACTTTTGATCTTTGAACAGTTCCTCCTTTCTCTTTGATAAATTTCTCAATTGATATACTTGTATCAGTACTTAACACAAATTTCTTACATCCTAACTTCAAAGATTTTGCAATGCCCAAACCTAACGTTACATCTGAAGATTGTTTTTCTCCATTTCTGACTATTACTAGTCTGTCTCCATCCAAATCAAATGCAAACCCAATCTCTTTTTTATCCGATGCTAAAACTAGATCAGATAATCCATCAGATACGGGATCAGGACCTCTGGTACATCCAGTAAGGTCTTCATTTAGAATGGTAACATCGCATCCTATCTTTTTTAATAAATCTGATGCAAATCCCTTTGCCGCACCTCCTCCAATATCTATTGCAATCTCTGGCTTGTTTTCGATGTTTCCGATAATCTTTGCTGCCTCTTCAATGTATGAAGACACTATGTTCTGTGTGATTCCTGGGTTTGTCTCTAAACTCTCCTGATTTTCAATTATTTGTGGGAGTTCTTGCTCGTTGATACCCCTTCCGTTAATGATGAATTTCATCCCATTCCATTTTAATGGATTGTGAGATGCAGAAATTACCAGTCCTGCCCCGTATTTTCTTGCTTCCCTGAAAATTACGGGTGTTGGTGCTGTCTCTAAATTGAAAATGTTAATTCCGTTTTTGAGCAATGTAGAACTTGCAATATCTTTTATCGTTGCACCTGATGGTCTAGTATCTTTCCCGATAACACATTTTTGTGATTTGATTAATGATGAAAAATTCCTACAAAATTGTGATATGTCTTTTAGATTAAGATCTTCTCCAAATATGCCCCTAATTCCAGAAATTGTTTTCTTCAACTAATCCAACTCGAAAAGGCTTTTTATTAACTCTGATGGATTTACCCAAACATGCCTTGGTAGCTCAGCCTGGTAGAGCGAACGCCTCGTAAGCGTTAGGTCGCGGGTTCAGATCCCGTCCGAGGCTTTGTAAAATTTTTAAAATTATGTAGAAAATTATTGAGTTCTTTATTTGTAGGAGGTCTCAATGTCTGATTGTAATTCTTCTCCTAAACCTTCCCACCATTGTTTAGTTTGTTCTGTCATATTCCCCTCAACACTTACCTGGAATTCTCCTTTATAGATCTGCCGGTTGATTACTGTTTGATCATTTCATAACATGTCCTAAAATTATTTTAGTTCTCTTCTTGTTATTTTCTTTTCATTTTCCTGTATATGATTATCATGAGGGCAATTCCTGCACATCCCCAAAACAATGGTGACAATCCTGGTTCAATGGTTGGTTGTAATGCACCAACAAAACCTAATGCCATTATTGCTACTAGAACTAATCCTATCACCTCAAGCATTTTTGCCATGTTTTACTATCATCGTTTTGTAAAATCAAAAAGATATATGGTTTTGTAAACTTGAAAATTTGTGGACAAGTATCTTCTAATAATACTGGGTTTTATGATTGTAGGAATTCCAATTTCTTTTGTATATCCAACTACTGGGGAAATTCGAGAGCAGCCTTTGATTTTTTTATTTTATGCCTCTATTGCAGGAATATCTATTATCGTTATTTATAGCTCCTATAAGGAAAGAAAAGAACAACAAAAAGCTAATGCCAAAAGAAGATCTAAAAAGTAAATTTTAAAGTTCTAATCCAAATGATTCTGCAATACTAGAGAAATTTACATAAGAATCCAAGTACTGTCTCCCCTTTGAAGTTATAACAAAAGTATTTTTACCATCAAACTCTATTCTGTTAATTAGACCTGCTCCAGTCAAGTTCTCTAAGAATTTAGATAGTCTTGAATGTGATAAATTTGCCTTAGTTAGTAGAGATGTTGTTTTGATGCCTTCCTGCCCAGATTGCTCAGTAGCAGTCAATAAATCTGCAACAATTTGCATACTAGTTCTATAGGAAACCATATGTCATTTGGTGTCAAACTCAGATATAAGGGTATTACCATCAATTCAGATCAGATAAATAATCTCTAACCTGATTTTTCTGCAATGTCATCCCAATCCTCTATTCCATGGTTTGATGATTTTCTTGGTGTCGCTTACAGATATTATGATCTCAGGATGAATATTGTTCCTTTATTCACCGATAGAAAAGAATCTTCAGCTCTTTGGCATGATACTATTCATTGGTGGCTAGATCCCTCAATTAAAATTCGATTTGTAGAAATTGGTGATAAATATTGGTTTATCTTGGGTTCTGACTCTCAAAAACCCGATACCAATCTATCTTTTTTCAAAGTATTACAAAAATCAGAAAATTATGAACGGTTTAAGAAAGGTCATGATGGGGAAGCATATCTTAGATTGGGAGTATATGCAAAAAAATCACTCTGTGATGTAAAAAAAGATGCTCTATGTGATTGTGGTCATGAATCTCAAGACCATGATGAGGGGGATGATGATGTATGTTTATACAATAAGTGTAGTTGCAAAAAATTCTCTAGCTTTCAAGTAACCTTGTTAAAAAGAAAAAAAGTTATTACTGATATAGAATTTTTAGAGGAAAAAGATGTAAAAGACGATCCACTTGCATGGAATTGTCTTAACATTAACAAATATTCAAAACAAAACTAGTCTAGGTGTTTATTCACTCTTACATGCTCTCCTGGATAATGCTCATTAAGTTTTTTTGAATAACATTCTCCACATAGAGAACCTTTTATCTTCCATTCTTTCATTGGACTAAAACGGAATTGAATCTTTCCATTACAAATCGCGCATTTTTCTTTTAGTGCCAAGTGTTTCTGATCTTTTTAATCTATATAAAAAACATTCTGGAGTAAATTATGCTTACAAAAGTTATGTTAAATATTACTGGTTTATAGTGAATTTAGGTGGATAGTCTGACCAATGTAAACCTCCTGCAAGATTTTTACTTGGTCGGACTACTGCCTTTGAAATTAAAACAAGTTGTTTGCTAGTTTTTTTAATGCCATTATCTCTTCTTCTTCTTGTTTTATTTTTTTATCAATAACACGTAGCATTGCATCATTCCAAACATGTTGAGAGAAGAAATTATGCTTAGTATTGGCTAATTCAATTTGATCATCAACTACTGTATCTTCAAGAAATTTAGTCACAATCACATCTGTAGTCTTTAGAATTCTGGAATTGAGTTTGAAACTACGAAAAATAGGCTCTAATTTTCTTACATCCTCCTTGAAATCCCCATTTGATTCAAGAATTTTTTTATGCAATATTCTAAAGTACACTGCAACAAAAAACAATGTTGCATATCTTTTTGTTTTGTGACATCCTTGTTTTCCATATTTTAGTGATTTCTTTGCAAACTCTTTGACTAGATATGGGTACAACAAAATTCTGTAATCATCTTTTAAATTGTCATTGAAAATGTCATCATATTTACTCCCTCTTGGAAGAAATTGAGCTGGTGAACTATATGCTTCAGTTGGCCTCTGTTCAATTCCTGCTACCAAAGATTGGATTGCGTCTTTAGCAACAATGACTTTTTTATGATTGTCTGGAAGGTAATTATTGTATGTTGCATCTCCTTCATATTCTGATTGTTTTGATTTTGTTTTTGTATCAAAAGAACCTGCTTGAATTTCATAAAAGTAACCAGAATTTTTTAACTGTGATTTAATTGATTTATGAAAATCCATAAGTGAGACTAGATCTTTTCCTCTTACTGAATTTTGAGAATTTCTATATTTTGTAATATTGTTTTGTTCTTGTTCGTCATCTGCTTTGATTATTGTAACTGTCATGGATCCATCTAGATTTTTCGTTCTCTTTGAATGATCTAGAATAGAGTTTGATGTTTGTGCACCATTAACAATTTGTGGTGCATGAAGCTCAATTAGATTTTCTCCTAATTCTGCAAAATCACTAACTACAATAGTTATTCCATTGTTGTAAAAGAAAAATTTACCTGGGTTACTTTGTAATGTTTCACGTAATCCTTTGTTAACTGTAGTCTTGAACTGCATCCATTGTCTGATGTTTGATTCAAATACGTAATCTCTATTCTTACTAACAAATTCAGTGAGCTCTCTCAATTTCAAAATCCCTAGTATTGTATTCTCATGTCTGAGCATTCGTTCTAGTTTGATAGATGATTTTTTTCCAGCTGCTGGTTTTTTAATTCTGTCCCATAATTTTTGAATTATTTTCTCCTCGTCTATGATCTCAACTAGTTCATCTTCATATTCCACTTTTTGATCTGTAACATAGCAACATTTTATCTTGAGATTTTTTTCTTTAATTTTTGTAACAAGTTGAGCAAGCTCGGGTCTCATTTTTGTTACATCTTTAGCAAGTAATCTTTTTGCATCCTCTTTGAATTTGGCTATTGCTTCTAGTGAATGTGATGTACCATATTTTGATTGAAATAGTCTAATTGTGTTATCTGAAAAGTCTACTGGAAGATAAGCATCAATTCCAAGATCATTTGCACCATCCACAATTGCGTCTGCTGCATCATCCTCTGTAGCCTCAAAAACTCTTGTTAATATCCATTGGAGGAAATTATTCCCTTTTTCTACTTCACTTTTTGAATCTTCGGCATATTCATGAATACTTCCTCTAATATTCTCTGCAAACCCTTCTAAAGGTGGGCTGGAATTTTTTTGTACTAGTAATGTATGTGAACCAGGTATGTATTCAAGTAGCCCATTTCCGTTTTGAGACAATCTTTTTTTCTAATATGTTATATATTTAGAGAATTTGGTAATTATGTAATAACTCTGCTATGGATGTGATGTGATTTGCTAAAAAAAATAATTATTATTGTAATAGTTGTAGTAATTGTAATCTCTACTATATCTTTCTCTAATTTTTCAACTGAAGAGAACATTGAGGATGAAGATGTGATTGTTAAAAGTGATGTAGTAATGCCTACAAAAGTTTCTCGTCCTGGATGTGAAGACATCGATAGATGTTATGTTCCATCTTTAATTGTTGTTGAAAAAGGCAAACAGGTAACATGGGTTAATGAAGATTCAGCCTTTCATAGTGTAACTTCAGGCTCTTATGATTCCCCTACTGATATTTTTGATAGTGGATACCTAGATCCCTATGAATCATATTCTATCACATTTGATGAAACAGGAACTTTTGATTATTTTTGTACCCTTCATCCTTGGATGAAAGGACAAGTACTTGTTGAATAAAAGGTACCCGAGGGAGTCGAACCCCCTTGTATAGGCTTTGCAGGCCCACGCATAACCGTTCTGCCAGAGTACCGTTTTGAAAAACACAAAATGAATAA
>JAOTUX010000086.1 GCA_029863665.1 Candidatus Nitrosopumilus sp. | reverse complement strand
ATTCGTTGATGCTATAAAATCCCCATTCCCAATCAATCATAGAACAATAGATCTTCTCAATATTCGACGACTCAGTTATGGTTCTACTGAAGAAGATGAATTGGAAGTAATCAAAACAATTGATAGGATTTTAGATGAGCATTCTAATGAACGAGGTTTGATATTAACTTCTTCTATTCCGCGTTGCCAAAAAATTATTAGATATCTATCCCCAAAAAACACTCGGAGAATTAGGCTATGTCACAGTTCCAACAAAGATAGAAAGACACAAGATGAAATAATTTCAGATCATGCAGCCGATCCAACCGGAGTATTGTTGTCTTCTTCTCTTTGGGAAGGTGTAGATTTGAAAGATGATTTGTCTAGATTTCAAATTATTGCCAAGGTTCCATACCCTAACTATAAAGAAAAGAGAACAAAGGCCAAGATGGATAAATTCCCTTTATGGTATACATCACAGACTCTAACTAAATTACTACAAGGATTTGGTCGCTCAATTAGAAGTGAGGATGATTGGGCAAGAACATATGTTCTTGATACTGCTGTAAATAACGTCTTTTTTAAGGCTCAACAAATGATTCCAAAGGCATACTATGATGTTCTAGGTCTAGATGATTCTTAATTGCCTCTGATTTTTTCATTCTCTTTGATGTTCATATTTCTGAAAATCGACAAAATCCTTATTTGATCACTATTTCTTTATTGCACCATGAATATGCTAAATTTTTTAAATCAGGCAAAACATAACAAAAAAATTTCTCCAAAAATTAGATTGTATCTTATTGATGATGATAAACATTATTTTATCAATAATGGAATTCTTAAGAAAGGGTTTAACCCAAAATTTTCTGTCAGAAAAAATAGGGACAGTGTGATGTCTGCTTTCTCAAAAATGGCTTTTTTATTTGATGAGATTATTAGACTAAGAATTGTAATGTATTCTAATAATGATGCCAGTATGAAATTACTTTACTTGTTAAACCTAATTCCAATCAATAGAAAGATTCGTACTTTCCTTGACTGGAAAGTATTTGGACCTGAATTTACAAGAGATATGTCCAGACTTTTTGAAGTTAGAAATGATGTGATGCATTGTATATTGTTAAATGAAGTAAATTACAATATTGACAAAAAAATCTCTCTATCTAGTAGTTCTGGGTTTAAGAAATTTTCTACAGATCTTCAAAAAGCATGGAAAACATTGTTAAAAATCTACATTATAGAACAAGAAAAAATAAACTGGAAAAAATTATCTGAAGAATTATAGTTTGGGTTTAGTAATTGCCCCTTCTGCTGCAGAGCCTACCAATGTTGCATATTTTGCCAAAGCTCCTACTGTGTAGTTTGGTTTTGGAGGACTCCATTTACTGTATCTGTCTTTTAGTTCTTCAGGAGACACATGAAGATCAATGATATTTGTTTCAGTGTCAATTGTTATTTCATCCCCATCTTTTACTAATGCAATTGGACCTCCTACATATGCCTCAGGTGCAACATGCCCTACCATAAAACCTCGTGTACCTCCAGAAAATCTTCCGTCTGTAACCATTGCAACTTTTTTTCCTAATCCCTGACCTACTAAAGCTGCAGTTGTTGCCAACATCTCTCTCATTCCTGGACCTCCTTTGGGCCCTTCATATCTAATTACTACTACATCTCCTTCATCAATTTCTCCCCTTGAAACTGCATCAAATGCAAATTCTTCTCTATCAAAAACACAAGCTTTTCCTGTGAACCGTGTCATCTCAACTCCTGCAGTTTTAATCACTGCACCATCAGGAGCTAAACTTCCTTTAAGAACAACTGCTGTCCCAACAGAGTGCAATGGATTTTCAACTGGTCTTACGATGTGTTGATCCGGTTCTAGAATATTCATTGAAATTAGATTTTCTTTAATTGACTTGCCGGTAACTGTTATGCAATCTCCGTTTAACAATCCTTTATCAAGTAATTTCTTTAACACAAATGGAATTCCTCCTATCTTATCAAGTGAATTCATTACATAATTTCCACCAGGTTTCATGTCTGCTAAATGTGGTGTTTTTTTTCTTATTCTCTCAAAATCCTCATATGTCAAATCAATATTCACTTCATTTGCTAATGCAAGCAAGTGTAGTATTCCATTTGTTGAGCCTCCTACAGAATTCAACATAATTATTGCATTTTCAAATGCCTCAAATGATAGAATTTCTTTAGGTCTAATTCCCATCTGCAATAATTTTGCACATGCAGCACCTGTATCATAGACAATTTTTTCTCGTCTATCATCCTCAGCTGGAGGACTAGCACTTCCTGGTAGAGCAAGACCAATTGCTTCAGAAATTGATGCCATGGTATTTGCAGTAAACATACCTCCACATGAACCTGCATTTGGACATGCCGTATTTTCAATATTTTTTAGAGCCTCAAGAGTTAATTGACCTGCATCATATGCTCCAACTGCTTCATAAACGTCTACTACTGTTAACTCTTTTCCATCAAGCATTCCTGGCATAATAGTTCCTCCATAAACAAATACTGATGGAATGTTTAATCGTGCCATTGCCATCATAGTTCCAGGTAAACTTTTGTCGCACCCTGCAATTCCAACTAATGCATCATATTGATGTGCTCTGACCATCAGTTCAATTGAATCTGCAATGACTTCACGAGAAACTAAAGATGATTTCATTCCCTCATGTCCCATTGCAATTCCATCACTTACTGCAATTGTTGAAAATTCTCTGGGTGTCGCACCTGCATCTGTTACCCCTTGTTTAGCTTTTAGAGCTAATCTTGGTAGGTGAATATTACAAGGCGTTGCCTCATTACCAGTGTGGCAGACTCCTACGAATTGTTTTGATAAATCATCATCATTTAACCCCATAGCTTTGTACATTGCTCTGTGGGGTGCTCTGGCAGTTCCTTCTACAACATTTCTACTAGAAATTTCCATAACATAGAATTTTCAGATTGCTATAATTTAGATTTTTTGAAAACCAACAATATGGCTAGACTCATGCTTTTTGAAGAAAATTGATCAAACTAACTATGTTGCTTTACCTACGTGACATTTTACGCCCTAAAAATGCAATAACCCAACCTATACCTATCAATCCAGTACCAAATAGGATATTCCACTCATAATATTTTAAATACTCTTCTTCAAATCTAGGATCATCTAGAAACTGCTCTTGTGGAATATCTGTAAGGAATAGTGCCCACGATGAAAATCCCACAAACAACACACCCAATGCAAAAAATGCAATCATTATGTATTTTGGAGCTCCCCTAATCATACATTTGAACAATTATTCCCCTATATGGAGGATATGATATTCTAAACTTTAATGTCCTTATGTTTTTATGTTAATCTGTTAACGGATACTTTTGAGCTCCACTTTGTGATTTTAATGAATTTTTTGACTACAAAATAGAATTTGTTGAAATTATTAATTAAAAATTCCATGAGTTTAAATTGTAAATATTTTTGACAGCGTTGTGGAACAAAAAGCTCTAGAATGCCCTGTGTGTAAAAGTAACAAGGCTGAGATAGCAGGAGAGAATGTAAAATTAAGTGGAAGATTTGAAGATAAAGAATTCCTTACTACTGAGTTGACAGTTTTGAGATGTGCCAAATGTGGTTATTACATGTTCTTTGACAAAATGGCTCAATTCACAACAAGAGATGAATCTTAAAATTATTTGATTAATTCTTGATTTTCTAATTCTAATAATTGCGACTCTATCTCTTCTGGAGTTTCTGCACCATATGATATTAGAATTCTATCATCTTCCATAATTTCGTAATCTCTAATATCTGAAACCTTTTCACCATTAATGTAAAAGACTAGTGTATAGTCATCATTAGAACAGAAACTTCTACCATCTTGGAATACAAAGCATTGATCATCAAGACCTATGGATAACGTTTCAAAGAGATATCCTAGTGTAACTCCTGTAGCATGTTTATGAATGGTAGATCCGTCTCTTCCTTCAAAGTGAATCCACGATGACTTAATTTGATATGCTGGAGCTGAAAAATCAAACTCATCACCAAAAATTTTTACCAATAATGCGGCATGATCATGCGCACTACCTCTTGCACCTGCATTCTCTGGACCTCCCGGCGTTGCTGTACTTTGATCCATGTTGATAAACATCCACACTGAATATCCTACTATAACTGCAATTACGCCTAGAACACCAATTGCAATCAGAGTTTGTTTTCTTTTTTCTACAGAGTGTTTTGTAGCATAGTTTTCACGTTTTTGTTCACGTTCTCTTCTTTCTTTTCTGCCCAAGGATGTTCAGGCTTTGAAATTTGCCCTAATTAACCATTCGCCAATAAAGTTTTAAAATTTCATTATATGATATTTTCTATGGTTTTTTTAAATCCTTGAATTTTTTCAAGAACATCATTATGAAATCAGGGACACAGTTTCTTTTTTATCATCATCGTCAGGATCATATCCCCTTTTTTTGTGAATAGTTCCAATCACCCCTTTGGTAAATTTATCAAACTTTTCATCTTTCATAGAGTCTATTACCTCATCTACGGTTTTGTTCATGTCGATTTTTTTGCATAGACGGTCAGCCTCAGAGCAATAGGACTCTATGTATCTTTGTATGTAATCATATTCTGGTCCATCTATTCCAATTTCCAGTCTCCTTTGACTCAGTCTTTCTCTCCAAGTTACACTCATTTGATCTATTTTGATTATACTTTGTAGAATTTAAAGATAGAAAATCTGTCTGTGAGAAATGAATTGTCAATATATTGATTCTAGATACATGCAACAAATGGTTGTTTAGAAATTAAGTCTGGAACTTTATGGATTTACGTTTTGGGGTCTTGAACTAAATACTTGAAATCTAGTTAATGATTTATGAAGTTAAAAGTAATTTCAGATGATTCTGATGTCTCTAAGACTGGAAAATCCCCTTGTGTTTCATGTCATACAAACTGCTGCAAAGAGTATGTGATATTTGTCAATGCTCATGACATTTACCGACTATCAGTCAGATTGGGATTGACTCCCGAGGATTTTCTTGAGATTTATGGTGCAAAGGATTATGATCTTGGAATAAATGTAAAAGAAGGTTTGTTAGATCTTGCTTTAAAACAAAAAGATGGTGGATGTATGTTTCTTGAAGAATCTAATGATGTCTTTCGATGTACCGTAAATGACTTTAAACCAAGCGTGTGTAAATCATATCCATTTCAAATCAAAAATGGAAAATTAATTCAAATGAGTGGCAAGATGTGTCCTGTTGAGTGGAATACTAAAGAATTTGAGAATATGATGTCAAATCATCTCAAAAAAGACAAAGATGAATGGAAGTTTTATGACGAACTTGTACTAGAATGGAATGCAAAGTATGGAATAAAAAAACCACTATCTGTATTTTTGAAATTTATGCTAGATAGAGTAGTTCTAGAATTTACAAAGTCTTGATAATTTATTTTATTATGAAAACATTCTAGTATAATATGAGTGTGATAAAGAAGTGAAAATGGTTTTTCAAACAGTATATGAACAAGATCCGGAT
>JAOTUX010000085.1 GCA_029863665.1 Candidatus Nitrosopumilus sp. | reverse complement strand
TCATATCATCCGGAGGTTCACTTACAAGTATGAATTTTGGAATTTTGTGAGTAGAATAGTACTGATAAAGAAAATTTGAAAATGAATTATCAGCTACCAAATCAAAAAAGAATTTATCGCTGTCTCGAATCACACCGTTAATCATTCTAAAGTTCATGACAGCAGCAGTTTGTTCTTTAATACCAATGCCAAAATATTCTTCATCAGAATTTTCAATATATTCCATTTTTTGTTTGGTTTGAAGACTGCCAAGTCGAATCAGCGTATCACGTATGTCTTTTGCACGCTCAAATTGTTGAAGTTCAGCAGCTTGATGCATTTCTTCTTTTAATTTTTTTGTAAAGATTTTGGTCTGATTTTTTCCTTTAAGAACTTCCTCTAATGCAGCAACATGATTAGGATATCTTTCTTGAGCATCTTTGAATTCACATGGACCTTCACAGTTACCTAAATGATATTCAAGACATACTTTTTTTGGAAGTGTTTTACAAATTCTAATTTGAAATGCTTTTCTTAATGTTCCAATAGTGAGTAATTTAGAGCTGCCCTGGGTAAATGGTCCAAAAGTTTTACCTTTACCCAAGAATTTTCCATCCCGAGTTCTTCTAGATACAAGTAATCTGGGATATTTTTCATCAGAAATTCTTAGATACGTATATCTTTGTTGATCTTTTAATTCAATATTGAACCGTGGTCGATATTTTTTGATCATATTTGATTCTAATAGAAAAGATTCACTTTCATTATCAGTTAAAACAAATTCTATACTAGAAATATTTTCTACTAGTTTTTGAGTTTTGTAGTTTTGGTTTTTTAAAAAATATGATTTTACTCTATTTTTTAGATTCTTTGCTTTTCCAATATAGATAATTTTTTCATCAGAATCTTTCATTAAATAAATTCCAGGATTGGTAGGAAGTAAAATTTTAGAGATATCAAAGGTCATTTTTTTAATAGTTTTTTCAAATACTTTCCAGTATAACTTCCAGGCGCTTTTGCAACATCTTTAGGGATTCCATTAGTAACAATCTTACCTCCCTCATCTCCGCCTTCAGGTCCAAGATCAATGATCCAATCAGAGTTTTTTATCACATCCATATTATGCTCTATTACTACCACAGTATTTCCTAAATTCACCAATCGATTAAGAACATCTAATAATTTTTGAACATCTGCAAAATGCAATCCAGTAGTGGGTTCATCTAGAATATAGAGCGTCTTTCCAGTACCTCGTTTGGATAGTTCAGAGGCAAGTTTTACTCTTTGAGCCTCACCACCAGAAAGAGTAGTAGATGACTGTCCTAGCTTGATATAACCTAACCCCACATCGTAGATTGTCTGTAATTTTCGTTTAATCGCAGGGATATTCTCAAAGAAATTTAGAGCCTCATATACTGTCATACCCAATACATCTGAGATATTTTTACCCTTATACAAAACAGACAAAGTTTCAGAGTTGTATCTCTTTCCTTTACATTCATCACATTTTACATAAACATCAGAGAGAAACTGCATCTCAATTTGTTTAACACCATCGCCATCACATGCAAAACATCTTCCATCAGCTACGTTAAATGAAAATTGTCCTGGAGCATATCCACGTTCTTTTGATAGTTCAGTATTTGCATAAAGTTCTCTAATTGGCGTAAAGGCTCCAATGTAAGTTGCAGGGTTTGAGCGAGGGGTTCTGCCAATAGGAGATTGATCAATTGCAATAACTTTATCAATATTCTCCAATCCAATAATTTCTTTATGAGAACCAGGTCGAACATTTGATTTGTAAAAATGATTTCCTAGTGTTTTAAGTAAGATATCATTAATCAGTGTAGATTTTCCAGAACCAGAAACTCCAGTTACAGAAACAAATAGACCTAATGGAATTTCAACATCAATATTTTTTAGATTATTTTCAGATGCTTGTTTTATAATTAATGATCCAGAACGGTTACGAATTTTGTCTTTTAAATTTATCAGAGAGTTGTCTTTGAGATAAATACCAGTTACAGATTTACTATCATCGAGAATGTTCTCAACTATTCCCTCAAAAACTACATTTCCTCCATTCACACCTGCGCCAGGACCTAAATCTACAATCCAGTCTGAATTTCGTATTACTTCTTCGTCATGCTCCACTACAATCACAGTATTTCCTAGATTTCGTAGTTTTGTTAGCGTTTTAATCAGTCTTGAATTATCACGTTGATGTAATCCAATCGTAGGTTCATCAAGGACATACAAAACACCAGTAAGGTTAGAACCAATCTGTGTTGCCAACCTGATTCGTTGAGATTCGCCACCAGATAATGTAGAGCTTAATCTATTTAATGTAAGATAGTTTAACCCAACATTCATCAAGAATTCTAAACGTTCCTTAATTTCTTTTAGAACATCTCTTGCAATATATTGTTCATTTTCATTTAGATTTAACGTAGCAAAAAAATCATAACAATGATCAATGGACATGTCACAAACATCCATGATTCCATTATCATTTATTTTGACTGCAAGTGATTCAGGTTTTAGTTTTTTTCCATTACACGTATTACAAGGAGTGTCTCTCATGAATTGTTTTAACCACTCACGTTTTGATTCAGAATCAGTTTCCATGAATACTCGTTGAAGGTTTACAAGAACACCTTCAAAGGCATTTGTGTATTGCCAAGAGGAATCACCAGATTTTGAGCGATAATTAAAATCAATTAAATCATCAGTTCCATTTAAAATAATTTCAAGATGTTTTGGTTTTATTTTTTGAATTGGGGTCATTAAATCAAATCCAAATTTTTTTCCAACAGCCCTTAATGCTTGTCGTCTAAATGAAGAAAATCTTCCACTCCATGGAACAATTGCGCCATCTAAAATGGATTTGCTCTTATCAGGAATTACCAAATCAGGATCAAACTCCATCTTCACACCAAGACCATTACATGTTTTACACATTCCAAATGGTGAATTAAATGAAAAAGTTCTTGGCTCTAGCTCACCTACAGTTAATCCACAATAAGGACAAGCATTGTTTTGTGAGAAAATTTTTTCTATTTTATCAGATGCAATCATTACATCTCCCTTTGATGCCTTTATTGCAGTCTGAATGGCTTCAAACAGCCTAGATCTTTCAGATTTTTCAGTTGTGATCCTATCAACTACAATCTCAATATTATGCCATTTTTGCCTGTCTAAAGGTGGAATCTCATCATCCAGGCTCAGAATTTCCCCATTTAGGCGTATTCTGGAATAACCATCCTTTTTGACTTGCTCAAATAATTTCTCATAGGTGCCTTTTTTTCTCTGAACAATAGGAGATAAAATTAGGATTTTTTTTCCAGCAAAATCTCTTAGAACAGAATCACAGATAGTTTCAATTGACTGTGTAGATATTTTTCGTCCACAGTTTGTACAGTACGGAATTCCAATTCTTGCAAAAAGCAATCGTATGTAATCATAAATCTCAGTTGTAGTTCCAACAGTGGAACGTGGATTCTTACTTGTAGTTTTTTGTTGGATTGCGATTGCAGGAGACAGTCCTTCAATGGAATCAACATCAGGTTTATCCATCATCTCTAGGAACTGACGAGCATATGCAGAAAGAGACTCAACGTATCGTCTTTGGCCTTCAGCATAAATTGTATCAAAAGCTAATGTAGATTTACCAGAACCAGATAATCCACTTATGACTACCAAATTATTTTTTGGAATATCAATATCGATATTCTTTAAATTATGATGCCGTGCTCCTCGAATTTTTAATTTATTTTCGTTCATCTTTTAGTTGAATCACCTTTTCTAGTCTTTTTATTCTATCTCTGCATTCTATTGCTCGCTCAAAATCTAGATCCTCAGAATATTTTTTCATTTGCGCTTCTAGATCAATTATATCAGCAGCAAGATCATGTGTTGACTTTAATTTAGAATCATCTAATACTGCCACTTGGTCTGGAACTGATTTTATGATTGTTTTAGGTACAATATGATGTTCTTGATTATATTGAATTTGTTTTTCTCTACGACGTTTTGTTTCATTCATTGCATTTTTCATAGATTGGGTAACAGTGTCGGCATACATGATTACAGTTCCATTTTTGTTTCTTGCAGCACGACCACATGTTTGAATTAAGCTGGTAAAGTTTCTCAGAAATCCCTCCTTGTCTGCATCCAAAATTGCCACCAAAGAGACTTCAGGAATATCCAATCCCTCTCTTAAAAGATTAATTCCAACAAGAACATCAAATTCACCTAAACGTAATTGTCTAATAATTTCAGTTCTTTGTAGACCATCAATTTCAGAGTGCATGTATCTTACTTTGACTTGTTTTTTTGAGAGGTATTCAGCCAGATCTTCGGCCATTCTTTTAGTCAATGTTGTTATCAAAACGCGCTCAGAATTTTCCACTCTCTTGTTGATTTCTAGGATTAGATCATCCATTTGTTCATTTGTGGATCTAATCTCTACTTGAGGATCAAGCAATCCAGTAGGTCTAACTAGTTGTTCAGCAATGTTAGTAGATATTTTTTTTTCATAATCTGCAGGGGTTGCAGAGACAAATATTGTATTTTTGATATATTTTTCAAATTCTTCAAACTTTAATGGACGATTATCATATGCACTTGGAAGTCTAAATCCATATGTTACAAGTTCCTTTTTTCTAGAATGATCACCTTTGTACATACCATGAAGTTGAGGTAACGTAACATGAGATTCATCAATGACTAAAAGATAATCATCGCCAAAAAAATCCATCAGGCAAAACGCTTTTTCTCCAGCCTGTCTTCCATCAAAATGTAGCGAATAATTCTCAATCCCAGAACAATATCCCAACTCTTCAATCATCTCTAGATCATATTTTGTTCGCATCTCAAGTCTTTGTTTTTCTAGCTCATTTAGTTCAGGTAGACGTGTTTTTAATTCACTTTTAATTGACAGAACAGCTTTTTCTCTAACATCTTTTGCAATAAGATAATGTTTTGCAGGAAAAATTTTGATTTGTGAGATTTTTTGTTTTTCTTTTAATGACACTGAATCAAGTAAACTAATTTTTTCTACTTCATCACCAAATAAAGAAATTCTAACCAGATCTTCAGAGTATGCTGGAGTTATGCTGATTGTGTCACCTTTTACTCTAAAGTTTCCATGTGCAACTTCGACATCATTTCGCTCATATCTAGCATCGATGAATTTTCGAATAATATCAGTTCTTTTAATTTCATCGCCAGTAGTTATTGTAATTGCTAAATCTTCCCAATCTTTTGGATTTCCAAGAGAGTAGATACAAGATACAGTAGATACTATTATTGTGGGTTCACCTGAGAGCAGCATTGCAGTTGCCTCTAGTCGTAGTTTCTCAATTTTTTCATTGATTTGAGTATCTTTTTCAATATAGGTATCTGTTTGGGGAAGATAGCTTTCAGGCTGATAATAGTCATAATAAGACACAAAATATCCAACGTTGTTTTTTGGGAAGAATTGTTTTAGTTCAGCATAAAGTTGTGCTGCCAGAGTTTTGTTATGAGATATAACCAAAGTATTTTTGCCAGTT
>JAOTUX010000084.1 GCA_029863665.1 Candidatus Nitrosopumilus sp. | reverse complement strand
AGAAAATCACTCCTCACTTTGAGTATTCTTACATCATTACACCTGGAAATTTCCTAAATTTGTCAGAAGAAAACAAACAGAAAAAACTGGGTCAGTTCTTTGATGTATTGCGTGTAATTGAAAAACCTGTCCGCATAACAATGTCAAAAAAGATAATGTTAATCACAATAGAGGGCAAAGAAAAGCCAATGCCTGTAATGCAGGTCCACATTGAATCAAATGAGCCGCTGTCAGATATTCTAAACCAGGTAAAGTTTGACTTTGCATCAGAGCAGAGACCCCCTAATCTAATGGTGAAAAAAGAGTATCTAAAATCAATGATGGTAGCAGAAATGATAGATGGTGTACAGTCAGATCCCATATACACTGCTACATATTGCCTGGAATCCCTGCCTGCCAGGCTATCATACGCGTGGATTACTGGAATATTTACTGCATGCTCTCACATACAGATGTGGTGTATACCAATTGAGAACAATGATGCTGAGATTAGGCTGAATAGATTTATCCATTTTATTGAAGAGGATGCAAAGTCAAGCTCACAATCAAAGGAGCTATACCACAAAGCAGTAAACACCAGAAATTTGCTGAATAGAAGCGAGACCAAACTCTATGAGATAATAGTAAATTGTACAGTGATGACGCCAGACAAAAAGCAGCTAAAAGCAGAAGAGAAAAAGTTTATCGAAAAGGCAAGACAGCAAAAAGGCTCATTTCACATAATACAATCTCAGCAGGCCAGAGTATTTTTTGAAGGGTTTGGTCAGAAACTAACATTTGATCTGGGGTCTTGCTCAATTCTGTACGCGTTTGCATCAGCTGACATGCTGGAACTACCAAATGGAATTCCCGTAGGACGAAACATCATAACAAAGGGTCCTGTAATATTTGATATTCTAAAGAGAACTAACCTCAATGTGGGAATCATTGGTACCTCTGGTAGTGGAAAGTCATATACAACAAAAATTCTAGTCTACAGGCTATCACAAAAATATCCCGACTCGCACATTTACATTATAGATCCAACAAACGAGTACGGCTCCATTGCAGAATTTTTGGGGATGCAAAAGATTGACATTACAGGTGCTGAAGAGTTGGGACTAGATCCATTCCAGATTCTAAAGCCAGCTGATGCAGCAGATATTCTAGGTGAGATTACACATGCACCAGACACCACAAGGATTCAATTCCAAAAATATTCAGACAAGGCATGCAACTTTGCAGAGTTTTATAAAATGCTTGATAAAAAAGACAGGGCATATTTGGAGCATTTGATAGATGGACCACTCTCAAAGATAATCTCTGGTGAACCAAAGATTACCACACAGAAAAAAATTATCCTGTCCCTGGGAACTGGAAGTACAGCTTCAGAGTCTGAAGCAATGATACTGGTGTTGCTGCTAAACAAAATCTACAAAATTTGCAATGAATTACCTGTAAAAACTAGAAAGATTATTGTAATTGATGAAGCGTGGAGAATGTTCAAGATGCCGCGAACCGCAAAATACATCGACATGATAGTGAGGATGGGTCGAAAGGTAAACATCATGTTTGTCTTTGTGTCACAAAGAGTAGATGATATTTCCTCAGACTCTGGTGGAATAGGAAAAATAATTGATAACATGGCAACTAAAATAATGCTGGGACTAGGTGAGCAGGCAGCTGACACTGCACGAGAGGTACTGAAATTATCAGATACTGAACGAGATCATCTGACTAAATTCTCAGCAGGCCAGGCATTATTTTTGGCTGATGACTATAAGGTTGTGACAAAGTTTGAGCCAACTGAAGAGGAAAAAGAGATGTTTGACACTAGGCCTTTAGAGTAATGTGTAGTATTTTTTCATAATTTTCTCTGAGATTCTACTGCTTGGTTAATAAGGCGATAAACAAGTACAACATCACTTGAAGACTAGGTTCATCTCCTCATGTATGTTGATTGCAATTCTGCTGTTTCAAGGCATTGCCACTGGTGCACTAACAAGTTCATTTGGAATTACTGCATATGCACAAAAAGAATCAGAGTTTTTACTGTATGACAATACTGGGTTTGGAATTAGTATGAAATATCCTGACAATTGGCAAATGATAGAAAATCCAGATGAATTCACTTTGGTTTTATTTATGTCTCCTTTAGACAGTACATCTGATGCCTTTCAAGAAAATGTCTTGATAACACTAGAAGGTGTCTCTGAGACTATCACATTAGATGACCTAACTGATACCGCAATTCAGAGCATAGTTAACGAGTTTACATTACAGGGATTTGCAGTTAACGTACTAGACTCTGAATCAATTACTATTTCTAAAAATAATGCACATATGGCAACCTATACGGTAAGAAATGAAGATGTCAGTTTTAAGCAAGCAATGTTTACCACGATAAAAGGAAACATTGCTTATATGGTTACATTTACCGCAGAAGAAAATGAGTTTTCGGATTATATTCAAACCGTACAAACAATGGTTGATTCTATTGAGATTAGGTCTCTTCCTCCTTTACTACCGTATGAGAATTTGGCTCATGGCATAAAGATGGAGTATCCCTCTTCTTGGATGAAATCAGAATTAGACGAGCCTGCAACCACGATTGTCTTTACAGCGCCAATGGATAATCTTCAAGATGCTTACCAGGAAACATTTGCAATTCTCATTACGGATGGTGGCCCTGCTCAGACAGATCCTTCTCAATATGCTGAAAACATGATGAATACTTACAGCCAACAACTTTCAAACTTTAATCTTGTTGAATCAAGTGAAACTAGCTTGTCTGGCAATTCTGCAGTAAAGAAAATATACACTGCAACAAACGCGGGTTTTGACTTAAAAGGCGTTAATATTTTTCTGGCAATTGACACAAAAAACTTCATGATCCAGTTCACCTCTGACAGCGAAAAAAGATTCTCTGAATACCTTCCTGTAGTCCAGGAAATGATTAACTCTATTGTGATAGATGGTGAAACCATAGCTACTAAATTTAATGGAAAATACACTAATGAAAAGAGTGGGTTGGAAATCCAATTTCCGCAAGGATGGACAGGTATAAAACTAAAGCAAGATGGCATGCATGTTGCATCTGCAATGTCTGATGTGCCCACAAATCCTTTGTCATCTGAAATTAATCCTAATTTTGCAATGATGACACTTGTAGTCGGTGATTTGGGCAAACTGTTAGAAGTGCCAGAACCTCAATGCGACATCCCATACATGCCAGCTAAAATTTTGGAATTAAATGGGATGAAAGCTTTGGAATTTACTGGAAATTGTCTAGAACCCACAATGAATGTAAAATTGAAGATGACAGGATATCTTATTGCGACAAACAATGATTTTATCAATATAGGATATTCTTCTGGCTCGGATGAGACCTATGAAAAAGAAATTTCAAAATTCCGTGAATCCCTTGGAACCTTGAGAATTTCAAACACTATTGATATTTCTGAGTCGTCAAACTATGCTAAAATTTTTGGTCTTGCACTAGATAAAAAATCGATTAAATTTGATGACCAGACTATTGAAATTGACATAGCTACCAATTCAACAATAACCGATTTTTCTTTTGATGCACAAAATGAAAAAATATCTTTTGGAGTAGAACAAAGTGGAAAAGGTATTACAGAAATATTCATCGGTAAGGTGTTAGAGCCACCCTATACAGTAACAATTGATGGAAAAAGTATAGCTGATTTTACAATTACCAATGATGAAACAACTGGTGAAATAATAGTTAGTTTTGATTATGAACATCCTGTCAAGCAAGTAGTCATAGAAGGAAAAATTATTTCAGACAATCTATCATTAATACAAGAAAAAGATAACATGCAATCTCAAATTCCAGATTGGATTCGAAACAATGCAAGTTGGTGGGTAGAAGGGAATATTGATGACAGTGCATTTGTCGGAGGAATACAATTTCTGATCAAAGAAGGAATCATACAGATTCCAGAAACCACAAAATCTACTCCAAGTGATTCTCAGGAGATTCCTACATGGATTAAAAACAATGCTGACTGGTGGAGTCAAGGACTAATTTCAGATAATGATTTTCTAAAAGGGATAACTTTCTTGGTTGAAAATGGAATAATTACAGTTTAGTTGCCTGATTTTTTTAACTATCTACCTCTCACTTTTAGTTTCAATTTTTGCTAATGTTGCATCTCAATGAACTGTTTGGATGGGCTTCTTTCCTTTTAAGCAAATGATTCATCATTGTTTGTGAAATTAAACCTCAAATCATCGCATGAGGGATTCGTATTCACAATCCCACTGATGCTGGCAATTGGGCTTATCATATTTAGCGCAGTTATTGTGATTACTCAGGTAATAGTTGCAGTTGGCGGCCCTCTTATACCACAACTGATCACTGAGATGCCTAGATTCTTTGACTATGATGATACAACTGGAGACCTGATACTTGATGCAAATGGCAACCCGCAATCAAATGAGAGAACAGAATTATACTTTGGATTGTTTGTTTTCTCGTTTATAATTTTGATAATAATTGGAATACTATCAATTCTTGTGCTGTTATTGGAATCAATAAAGTGGGTTAATCCTGGTACTGCATGGCGTCTATTACGTAAAGTAATTTTACTGATCCCTTTTTTTGCAGTTTTCCCGTTCCTTTGGGATTTGTGGGCAATAACAATACAGAGCACGTCCATGGCACTACTAGAGTTTAACAACGGAGGAGTTGATGCTGCTACTAGAACTGCAACACTATGGAATTCAATGGGCGGAATAATTCCAAACGGAGCACTTGATCCATTAGAGTGGACAAACGCGTTTGTTGACCCTGGAGCGTTTGCTCAAGGGATAATGAAGGACGTGTTTCTGTCATTGTTTAAGGGATTTGCAGTGATGTTCATGACTGCGATGGCATTTATCATCAGTACCATACGAATAATGCTGACCATGGTCTTTGCAATGTCCATACCATTGGTGCTGGTGTTAGGATTGATTCCATTGTTTAGGAAACTCAAGGACTTGGTTGTAACTAATTTAATCGGTCTATCCATGGCGCCAATATTTTCTGCTTTGATTCTTACTACTGGTATGGCATACCTGGATTCTACAACACTTCCTGCAATGCAGGACTGGTTTGCAAGTTTGGCAGTAGGGTTTTTGGCAGTGTTTGCACCAGTTATACTGGCACCAATCCTTGGAACTCTAACCACCCAGGTGGGACAAATGATGGGTACAGCAATTATGGGTGCTGCAATTGTTGGCAGTGGTGCAGGACAAGGAGCACTAGGTGGAATTAGTAATGCTGCAAACCAAATGTCCGGAGCTGCCGGACAAATGGCAATGATGGGTGGTGCAGCTGGTGCAAGCGCTATTGCAAATAGAGGAATGACTTCAGGACAAATTGGAACCTTTACCAGCGGACATGCAATGTCATCAGGGAATAATGGTGGTCCAATGGCATTTGGAACACAACCAGGTAATCCAATCCAGCAGACACCAATGTCATTTGGAGAGAAATTCAAGGCATACACTAAAGCAGGAATTATGGGTGGAGGAGCAGGAATTGCAGCAGGCGGTGTACAAGCTGCAACTCAGGCAATGCACATTCCACAAGTA
>JAOTUX010000083.1 GCA_029863665.1 Candidatus Nitrosopumilus sp. | reverse complement strand
ACTCAGAGATAAAAAAAGAAATCAAAGAAATTTCGGATAACATAACAAGATAAACCATATCATTATGTTGATTCTTTCATACAAAAATATCCAAACCATTCCATGAAATATTGAAATTAGATTTCAGCTACAAAGTAATTGTTAAATTATTTCTTATTCAGTTACCATCATCTGTCATAATGCCTAGATCTTCAAGTATCTTGGATTTGTCTTTTAAATAGATTCGTCTTGCCAACATGGGAAGAGAGAAGAATCGAAATACATCAAAGAGATACTTTTCAGGTATTTTCCTGCCACATATTTTTTCAATCCTTTCAAGATCTGAAAAATCATCAGTCTCCATACTCAAAGTTTTGTGCATGGATTGTGGCACACTCTTTATTTTAAAACAAAGCCATGTCAACTGGCACATCTTTTCATAGGATAAAACAGAATAATTTAACACAAGACGATATGCTTGTTTGTTTAGGAATTTTCCATACTCGTCACTTACAGACCTTTCATATACACGCAAAAGTAGATCAAAAAGATTTGATACCTTGGTTTCATCCTGCTTTGATAGTAGTTTTCCATCAGATGGCCATACTGGAATCAAGTTATTCATGTTATGATTATCCAAAATGTTTATTGTAGCCAGCATTATTCTCCGGGTGTGCTCATCTACAATTTTTGAATACTTTTCCTCAAGATACTCTGCTCCAACTTCGGTAATCTGATACAGACCAAATTCGACCCGCCTTAGCCTCCTGGTGTCAAGCAGATTCTTTAGTACTCCAGACAGAGTGGTCTTGTTGTATTTGAGATCTTGCTGTATTTGTCCAAACGTGGCCGAAACTCCAAGACACCTCTCCAAAATCCCCACAACTGTCATCTTTCTCTCATATTATACCATGTTAGCCCTACTATTATGTTTTTTATAATATATACAAAGTATTATGTTAATCCTAATACTTTATATTATAGAGAGGCGTATAAAAAATAGGGAAAATATGAGTTCTCAAGGGTGTACTTGTGAGCAAAGATACAGGATTGTGACTAGTGATGACGAGATTGTATGTAGTCTGTGTGGTACTACTTTTGGATACCAAGAAAATAGGCAAAATAAGCTAAAAGTTGATCCCGACCGCAACTCGCAGAGACACCACGAGTCAGGCATTTTAGGAACAGATCTCACAAAGACGGCTAGCGGATATTTGAGGAGAGTAACTGGAAATCATCCTGTTCCTGATAAGAGATATGACGAATACACAAAGTATGCATTGCGTTGTCTCAAATTTTTCTTAAAGTCAGACAACAGATTAGAACTGTTACGAATTGAGCTTGAAAACAGAGTGATAAAAAGAGTCCAAGGTTACGTAAAGACAAAAAAAGAGACAAGAGAATCAATTGAGAAAAAGAGATTTTCTGTAAAACATAAAGACCGAATAATAAACACGATACACTATCCTGCAATTGACATACTGTTACGCAATGTAATCGTAGAGTTTTGCTCAGAGAGAAAAGAGTTTGCAAACAATGTAAAACCAGAAAACATAAAGCTGCACAAGACTGTAAAGCATACTAAAAATGGCAACAATGGATTGCCACGTGGAGGGTACAGAGACAGATTTGAAGGACTAAAAGATAATACATGCAAAAAACATGGCAAGTTTGAGCAAAAGAGTCACAGACAGCATTGGTTAAATGTTCATTGCACTCTAGATACCATATCATATCCTACGTATTTGGACAAGTATATTACAGGATATTTGGATTGGAGATTGAAAAAGAGCAAAAGTCAGATTTTAGCAGGACAAAAAAATAGTTTTAGTGAAATTTCAAAAAAATGTCAGTCATGTGGTGCAAAGACAGGACTGCAAAAAAAGACTGTCCCACGCAAGTGGAAAAACGGTAAATCAAACAGAACAAGAACGTATGATTACATGTACGAGTATCATGAAATAATAATTGGTGGAGTAAAATGCAGAATCAACAAATGTCCTGCGCAAAACAGCATGGCTGTTTGTGTTTAATTTTTTGTCATACTTTAGATGTTATGAGTAAAAGTATAGAAAAACAGATTCAAGAGAACAGTATCAAAATACAAAATGTATTATCAGATGTCAAGAGATTGCTAAAGAACAGAGACTCCAGATAAAAAGTGAGGAGCCGATGCGGTAAATGAAATCTCCAACATACTCTTTTTTTGATTCAATTTGGAAGATAGAATGAAAATATTGATGTATTATCGGTTTGACTTATCCGATATTATTTTATATCGTATAAGTTTATCCGATACATGGCCAAATATGCAGAGATTCCCGCTTTAATTCATGATAGAATAGTCGATAAAAAAAGAAAGTTGCAGTCTTTGGGCAAACTGACTCCAGAAAAAATTGAGCAGATACGACAAAGAATGCAGGTAGACTTTGTATTCAATAGCAACAAGATAGAAGGCAGCACTCTCTCAAGAGGTGAGACCGAGCTGATTTTGCGTGGAATAACTGCTGGAAAAAAGAGTATTCCAGAGGCACTAAGTGGAAAAGACCTTGAGGATATCCTGGTGGCTCAGAATCACTCAGAGGCAATTTCACTGGTTAGAAAGATTGCCTTTGATAATACATACCATATTACAGAAAAAGACATCAAAAAGATACATGAAATTGTAATGAAAGGAGTAATAGCTAGTGCGGGAAAATATAGAGATTATGATTTAGAAGTAAAAGGAGCTGGATTTACACCTCCTCCCTTTTATGAGATATCTGAAAACATGAAGGAATTCATTGAGATGCTAAACAACAATCCAGATGAATTGCGGCCAATTGAATTTGCAGCGCAAGTACATTATGATTTTGTGTGGATACATCCATTTGAGGACGGAAACGGCAGAATGGCAAGACTGTTGCTTAATTTGGTTTTGGTAAGAAATGGATATCCTTTTGCAGTCATTAGAAGTGTTGACAAGAAAAAATACTTGAGGACACTAAGGCAGATGGATGTAGAACGAGAGTTTGAACCATTTTTGATTTACATTGCAAGATGTGTGGAGCAAACACTTGATCTTTATCTGACTGCAGATTCAAAGAAACCAAAAGAAAAGCTTCGGTCATTGTCTGAGATTGCAAGAAACACACCACATTCAGCAGACTATTGGAGTCTACTTGCAAGAAAAGGTAGAATAGATGCAGTAAAAGAAGGCAAGACTTGGAAGACTTCAAGAAAAATTATTGAAGCATATTTGGCAGAACAAGAAAAAAAGAAAAATAAAAAGTTCCAAAAGGATTAGAGAAGAACAAAAACGATTAGGAATTAACAAATCTACATTGTGACACATTAAGAGAAATTTGTCAGAAGGTAAAATTACTAAAATCTATAAGAAAAGTCTTTTGAAAGTTCAATAGTTTATATGACTTTAGAACGTATTTTTACTAACATAATTACGAGTGTTTAACTCATTCATTAAATCCTTATGAGATAGTTAATTTCAGAAAAATTATTTTCTATTTAGAAAAGATAGTATTGAAGCAATAATCTAGACTCGAATTTTAGTTAGATGTTCATCAATAGCATTTAGTAATTCATCTAGAAATGGCTCAACATTTTCTAATTCTTCAGACAGAGTATAATGAGCATTTTTTTTAATTTGATTTTGAAGTGATTTTTTTATTGATTCATCAGTTGAATTACTGAATCCATCAATATACGAATTTAGCGCATCTAAAGTATGTAAGAGTGGAGCAATTGCAGGTGCTGTTCTTACTTCAAGTAATCTACTTAGAATGTTCTTTTTTACAAGAAATGATTCACATTTTGCAATGTTATTTCTAAATAATGTGAGATCTAATTTTGGAAGTCTATTAGGCGGAGCTGATGATATGTATCTAAATTTGCCAATTATCATGATAAAATCTTCTTTTAGCATAACAGTTGATGCTTTTAGATTTTCTAAATCTTGAATTTGTTTATTAATGTCAGAGAATAGGTTTAGTACGGTATTTCTCGAAGCTAGATTTGTAGATGGCCCTATCCTAACAAAACATCCTTTTCCATTTACAAAATAAGGTTTCTTAATCTGATTGTTTTCAACTTTGATTACTACATAGAATCGTTCATCATCTGAAATAATTTTTGTTTGAATGTCGGGTAAAGGTTCAATTCTAACATGATGATTTCTAATTTCATTTTTAGTATGATCTTCTTTTTCTTTCTTGAATCCATTTTTTCTAAATCCGAGCAATTTGTCATTGTTTTTGTCTTCATCTATTCCTAAAACAAGATAACCTCCATGAGTATTTGCAAATGCACAAAGGTGGTTTGCAAGGTCTTTCATGTCAATTCCTTTAAAATCAAAATCTTCAGATTCAATATCTCGTAATTTGATTAATTCATTAATTGTATCAAGATTCCAATCTTCTCTATTTTCGGGAACAATATTCATGATTATTTTTTATAAATTAATGATTAATTAATTTCTAGGTATCAAATCAATTATGAACCAAATTAATTAAACATTAGATCAATACATCAATCAATTGCAACTACCTTTAAAAAATACAGTAATATTGAAGAAAACTGATCCAAATCAAAAACTTAAAGGAAAGACCTTGAGAAAATTACGTCAATTACAGTTTGAAGAAAACAGGAAAAAAGGATGAAACAACTTTACAATATTACGAAATTAGATAAAACTTGAAGATAATACTTTGAAACATAGAAAATACCACAATAAATGAAAACACGAAAATAGTTTCACCCCTTTAATTTTTTATAATTGAATAATTTCAATATTCAAAATTTTGTCAAAGATTTGCATAAATGGAATTACGAAGGGAATCTTGATAAAAGCCTAGAGGATTATTGTAAAGAGAAAAACATCTCTTTAGAAAAAGAAGACAAATTCTCAATATTATACGCACTAGCAGATACTGATTTTTTTGGAAATTTATTTCTGATTGGACATAGCTTAGAGGATATTTCATCAGATGAAGAAGTTTTTTTGAATCTCATTAATCATTTGATCAATAAAATTGGAAATGATTTAGGTGGTGGTGAAATAGAAAAATTTCTGATCAATTTTGGTGAAAAACACCCAGATTTGGGAGTATCCCTTTTCAAAAAGATGTTAGAAAAATCAGAATTAATGATTCAATATGCTAGTCATCCATTAGGAGGTGTTGGGAGAAGCAATAAATTGAAAATTGATAGTTTTATTCAACAATTATTTGAATCTCAAGAGCCATTAAGAAGAATATGTGCTATACGAACATTAAGAATACAACATCATAATCAAAAAATCCAAAATTTAGATTTTATACTTAACATATTGAAAAAAGGCGCTAGAGATGAAGATATTCTAGTAAAACAAGAATCTCTCGGTACAATAATTGATTTTTATGACCAAGCACCAGTTTTTTGTAAAGAAAATATTGTAAGATTATCCAAAGAGAATCAAAATTTTAAATTTTTAATTGTAAAACAATTTTGGGCCCATCCAATATCAAACAAAATTGACATGATGGACATACTTCAAATCTGTGTAGAAGATAACTCTCAAGTAAGGCATAATGCATTTTATGCTTTATCCAATTTGGTTGATGAATTTCCTGAAAAAATAATG
>JAOTUX010000081.1 GCA_029863665.1 Candidatus Nitrosopumilus sp. | reverse complement strand
TGATGACGCACTCTCGTGTTTTAATCATGCTATTGAAATAAATTCTAATGATGATGTTCTTTGGTACAACAAAGGAAACATTCTTGCAAAACTAAACCGTTTTTCAGACTCTCTAAAATGCTATGAATCAGCTATTCAGGTAAATTCAAGGGACTCTTCATATTGGAAGAATAAAGCTTATGTTCTATCCAAACTAGGTAGGACTTTAGAAGCAAAACAATGCCTTACTACTGCCAACAATCTTTAGAACATATTTTTTTTAAATAAAAATCAAAGAATAATTATTTCTGAATATCTTGTAAAAGAAGGAATAATCAAAGTAAATTAATTCTGCATTTAAATTACGTATATTTTAGAATCTGTTAAAACTTTTTTCTTTGAATCCTTTCAACTTAAAATTTGAATATCCTCGTTTCTTGAGGTTTATGAAATAGATACCTATGAGAAGAGTTTTAAATTTTAAAAACAATTACATGATGTGGGGTTAGCTCTTAAAACAGAAAATTTTCAAGAAATTCGTTTTTCTCTTGTTAAGGCCATGGATTGGCTTAGAGAAAATTCTGAAAATTTAGAATCTCCAAGACACTTGTCTCTTGCAATTACTGGATTAATTGTTGGAGGTGATCCTCATAAAGCTCATCATATTCAAAGATTAGTTTCTAAATTACGAAATAAACAAAATACCGAAAATAATTTCAAAAATGGAAGTTGGTCTGGCGAAGTTTATGATACTGCATATTCATTAATTGCTGTAAACAAAGCAAAATTGCATACTGAAAAAGCTCGTCAGATTGATTATTTGGAAAAAGGTTTAATTTTTTTAGAACAAAATTACGATCAAAAATTAAAAAATTGGTCAGATTATTTACCCGAAACTATCGCTTGTTGTAAAGCGATTTTGGAATTACGAGACAACAATCAATGGGATAATTTAAAAAATTCTCTTCAGTGGTTAAGTACCAGAAAGTGTTCTAATGACAATAGTTTTGTGAGCACAAAATACACTGCAGAAATTGTCTCTCTTTTACGATTGGCAGCAACAGAAATGGCAACGGATGATTTTGACGATTCAATTGAATTTGGAATTAATCACATAAGGGATGCTTCACATTCAGATTCGTGGAGTAAGGATCCTTGGGCACTTTCAAAAGCTATTCTCGCTATTTTGCAAGTAGACAAGCTTGCAAAAATAAAGGATGAACTAGTAACAGAAAGCATAGGAGACTTGATGGGTCAACAATCTGCTAATGGAAGTTGGGATGATTCGATTGGTAAAACAGTAAGTTGTATAATGGTTATGGCAGAAATGCTTGGTTACAAAGTTATTAATGAACTTAAAATTCATTATTGGGCAAATTGTAAGCCCACGCCGGTTGCCTTTAATTGGGACTATACACCTCAGACCCTTGAAAACCCCAAGGAAGGAAGAGCATTAGGACAAATAATTAAAAGTCAAAACATAGGTGCTCCCCAAACTTTGGTAAGATTTCCCAATAACATATCCCTTGAAACTGTCGATGATATGGTTAATGACAGATTACGTGCTGTAAGTACTGCTGCGGACAATGTTAGAAAAAGAGGTCCTAGAAATCCTCAAATTGCTGGGGCAAACCCCTATTCTAAAAATTATGTTCTTGATACCCTTCGCAAAGTTGGTGATTCTCTTTATACCTTAATGCTCCTTCATGGTGAGAATGGAAAAAAATATGAGGTTGAACTTTCCAAAAACAAAGTAGACCATATTACCATTTCAGCAGAAGGAGCATTATCTACAATACCTTGGGAGTTAATTTGGGATGGACACGATTTTTGTTGTATGAAATATTCAGTAGGCAGATCCATGGGACAAACTGGTTTTTATGATAATGGTATTCAAAATAATAAAATCAAAGTATTATTGGTGGGTGATCCTAGCGGAGACCTAAAAGAAGCTGGAAACGAAATTCAAGCCATTAAAAATTCATTTGATAATAATTGGGCAGAAGTAGAGTCAATCACCGAAGAGAATTTTGATATTCGAAATGGAAAATTTTCCAGAAAATTTTTAGATTTATTGAGAAATGGAAAATTTGATATTATTCACTTTGCAGGACATGCAGATTTTATTGGGGGTAAATCATACTTAATTTTCCAAAACCCTGATGAAAATAGAGTCGACAAAGTCTCTGCTGAAGAAGTATTAAATCAAATTCAACGTTGTGATATTAAACCAAAAATAGTTTTTTTTAATGCGTGTTCTTCTGCTGCACGAGATCATTTACGTGATGCAAAAGAGTTACAATTTGATAGAAATTTTGCTAGTTTAGCTACAGACTTTGTAAAGGGGTTTTCAAATATTCACGTACCGGCATATATTGGGGCAATGTGGCCCATTCATGATACTGAAGCTGCAGAATTTGCAATAACATTTTACCAGTCAATCAAAAAAGGTTGCACCATAGGTGATTCAATTAGATTAGCTCGGATAGAATCATACTTGAATCGGCCGGAACATCTTACCTGGGCATCATTTATTTTATACGGAGATCCCAATACCAAACTATCAATTTTGGAGGAAAAAATTGAAAGATAAATTTGAAGAATACGAAAGCTTCTACAGCGAACTACCAGAAAATGCAGCCTTGTCTGAAGAGGATATAGAATTTAAAGTTAAAGAGGACATTTGTTTGTCTTTGTTGAATGATTCAAATTTTGAGTATCGAACAGAAAAAACACTTAAAAAAGAATCCTCTATGTCAGATGAAGAATTTCTTAAATTCTTAAGTCTTCACCCTGAGGTACATAAATCTAATATTTTATCTCCGGAAGCCGATAATCTGTATAGAATTTCTTCGTTTTACTAATTATTGCAATCTGTTTTTAGGTTTTTTGGACTAATAGGAAAATTTTAACTTTCTACATTATATGCATAAGATCAATTTTATCTATTACCTTCACAAAAAATTATTTGAAATGGAAGAAAGCAGAAAAGCACTAATTATTAGCCTAAGTGACTATGAAGGACTTGAAAGGCTAGAATTTTGTAAAAATGATGGTGAGGCCATTTACAAAACTCTGACAGGCCTTGGATATGAAATTCCAGAAAAAAGAAAAATTATAGGCAAAGCAAGTGGCTCTGAACTACGGAATGCAATAATTGACTTTTTCAGAGATGATAGTGTAAAGACTTCTGATACTCTCTTGTTTTATTTTTCTGGCCATGGAGTCTTGGATGGTTATGAAGGACGATACTTTGCATCAACTGATACAAATCCAAATATTCCTGAAGAAAATGGGGTGGAATTTAATTTACTAACTCAGCAGATGGATAGAAGTCTATCATTAAAGACAATCTCGCTTTTGGATTGTTGTTTTAGTGGAGCTGCAGTCCCTGGATTAACTGGAAAGGGTGCTCAAGTAGAAGTAGAAGCTGAAAAATTGGGAAGAGAAGCATTGAGTAAACAATTCAAAGACAGCAAAGGAAAATGCATTTTGGCCTCGTCTCTATCTCAAAGACGATCATACAACCTGCCAGATAAAAAAATGAGTGCCTTTACTCATTTTATTGTAGAAGGTCTCAAAGGTAAAAAAGATGCAGTAGACAAGGATGGATATGTAACTCCTGAGAAATTAGACGAGTATGTGTATACACAATTAGCAAACCTGCAAACCCCCTCAATTCAGACTCCTGTTAGAAACATGTCCATCTCTGGCAAGATTTCACTTGCTTATTATCCAGAGTTATCCTTAACAAATAATATTAAAGAATCAGGAGATGAAAATACTAAAAATCAAGAAAATGCCAATCTGGGATTTTGGACAGATGTAAAAAATAGATTCAATAGTGCTACTATTGAGATTGAAAAAAATCCTGTCGTTGATGAATTCTCCAAAGAAGCTATACGAACAATTCCTGTGGTAGGAGTAATTTTCGAAAAATTATTTGATAAAGGTAATCTTTCAGCTGAAGAAAAAACCCAACAGATTCTAAAGATATTCAAGTTCATTAATCAACTCGATGAAGGCAAACTAGAAGAATTTTGTAGAACACTTCAAAAAAACAGAGCAGCAATTATTGAAGATTCAGAATATCTTTTTACATTGTCAAATAATCCTAAATCTTTGTTTATTCCTCGCCTCACTAAAGATGCTCAAAAAGCTCAATCACAACCCAAAGTTGAATCTATATCTGACACTATCTCAAATATCAAAAAGTCTCCAAAAAGTGCTCCTGAAATTTATGAAATTGGAGTCACTTTGTTTATGGATAAAAAATATGAAGAGGCTGCCAAAACATTCGATGAGGTAACCAAATTAGAGCCTGGATTTATTGACGCAGTAAGATTCAAGGGAAGGTCACTGGGGGCATTAAATAGGCACCAAGCTGCAGTTTTCTATTTTAACAAAGTTTTGGAATCATCCCATGATGACATAGTAGTATTGTTTCTTAAGGCAAATTCTCTGATATCTCTAGGGGATTCGAAGGGGGCAATTGCTTGTTATGATCAAATTTTAAAATTACAACCTGAAAACGAAGTTGCTAATAATAAAAGAAAAGAAATTCAAAAACATCCTATAAGATCTAGATTTGACGTTGCCAGACGTCTTGGAAAATAATTTTAAAACATTTAATTATTAACCAACGAAGCATAATAAATGCAAAAATTGGATAGGAAAGGAAAAATCTTATTCTCCGTAGGAATTTCATTAATAATTATTGGTGTTATTTTACTTATTTCGGGTATCGTATCTGGAGGGTCATTTTCAAATACTTTCGCAGTTTTCCTTTACATTATTGTACCAATAGCGGCAGGAACAGTTTTGTTAATTTTGCAAAATATAAAGCAGAAGAGAAAACAAGATTCAAATTTTAAAAAAGAAGAGAATAACGCATCCCTTCAAATTAAAAATCCTACTGATGATATTTCATTACCAAAAAACAAATCAGAAAAAAATAGAAAGTGTAAAGTTTGTGGAACAAATATTTCAGTAAATGAGAAAAGCTGTCCTGGCTGTGGCGATATTTATAGTTGATATTTAATAAAACTACATCTGAAAAAACTCTAAAATAATGAATAGATAAACTAGTTTTAGAACATCACTATATTGATCTTGTTATTTTCTATTTTATACCACTTGCAGAAATTTAGCGGATTATTTTGATTTAGTCCTATTTAGCAATCTTATTTGTTAGACCAACAGCTGCGGAAATCCATTTGTAAAGAGCAATCAGAGATTATCTGTTTTTTATATTCAAATATGATAAACTTAGCTAAATCATACAAATACTCTTAAGACTTCATACTTCTAGGAATCATTATAATTATAATCATGTTTTTTATTCAGATAATAATCTTTTAAGAATAATTTGTAATTTTATTTACTCGTTTAGGCTCGATAAATCGTGATAATATTTTCAATACACGTAAATTCTTAATATCTCCGATCAACAAAAATCTCTTGGGTGATGGTGAGTGGAACAAAATAAAAAATTATTATTTTCGTTTATTTTTGTAATTTCAATTTTTTCACTTGGTTTTTTTGAGCCTGTAAATGCATCTTCTAATCAGGCAATTACTAGTTTTGAATTTTGTAAAAATAATAATCACAATACATTTGATTGTAG
>JAOTUX010000082.1 GCA_029863665.1 Candidatus Nitrosopumilus sp. | reverse complement strand
TGCTACAGGAGTTACATCCATGCTTAGAAATGGACTTCAAAACTCAACTAAAGTGGAAAAGAGAATTGATAGAAGAGACTTGGAATCAACTGGAAGATATATTATGTATTTTGAACAAGGCCAAAAAAACCTTACAGAATTTGACCCAGATTATTGTATAATTCATTTAGATCAAGATATTGCACCAGGGGGTTATGGATGGGTATTTCCTAAAGCAGCAAATAAAGTAAACATAGGTTTAGGTGTTGAAAAATCATTACTAGAAAAAAGAAATCAAAGATTAGGTAAAAAAGATAATGTCGAATCTTTAATGAAAGAATACCTAAAGAGGAATGTTGCAATCAAAAATGCAAAACTTTCTGAAGACCCAGAGGATATTAACAACAACTCAGGAATTTTCCAAGTCTCAGTTAGAAGACAAAATGATTGTATGGTATCAGGAGGATATATGTTAGTTGGAGATTCTGCGTGGATGCCAAAACCAATTGATGCAGGGGGCATAGGGCCAGCATTAATTGCAGGAACTATTCTAGGAAACAATGTTGTTCAAGCATTAGAAGCAAATGATGTATCTGAAGCTGGTTTATGGCAATACAATCTTGACTTTATCAAAGAATACGGATACAAAACTGCAGGGTTAGAGCTTTTTAGAAGATTAGTTCAACAAATGACTAATGAGCAGATAAGTTATGGTATGAAACATTTTTTGGGAAATCTTGATGTTGAATCAATTAGCAAAGGTGAACATCCTGATTTTTCAGGGTTAGGGAAGATTGGCATGATCATTAGAGGTGCAATGAATAAAACAGTTGCAGATGGTTTAAGATACACATCAAAACAAAATCAATGGTTAGTTGATCATTACAATAATTATCCAAAAGAACCTTCAGGTTTTGATGAATGGAATAAAGCATTACATCAAAGATTAGATGAAGCCTTTGCGAAAGTAGAAGCATTTGGAAATTAGATCTAAAATTAAATATTGTAAGAATAAAGAAAACATGCTTTGGATAAGGTTCAATACCTTGATTGGAATAATTCTACAGAAATTCTCAACAAGGCATATGAAGCAGGTCTTTTTGTGTTAATTATAGGTCCCAAAGGAACTGGAAAAACATCTTTAGTTAGAGATTTTGCCAAAAATAAGAACCTAAATCTGGAATCAGTTAATTTCAGTCTTCGGACTAGAGAGAGTCATCTCATTGGGACAAAAACGCTAACAGATGGAAACGTAAGTTTTGACGAAGGGATTTTGATAAAATCCATGAGGGAAGGAGAAATGCTATATTTGGATGAGATTAATTCAGCCGAAGCAGATGTTTTACTACGACTTGATGAGGCATTAGATGACAGACGTCAGATTGCATTAAAAGAGTCAACAGGTGAAGTTATCAAAGCAAAAGAAAATTGGTTTGTAGTTTCAACGATTAATCCATTAACTCATAGTGGAACAAAAGAACTCCCCCCACAATTACTTAGTAGATTTCCAGTACGAATTAGATTAGAATATCCTCCTGAAAATATAGAATTAGAAATTGTAAAAAAACATGTTTCAGAAATATATGAATCAGATATTATTCAAGCAATAAAACTAGCAAATACATTAAGACAAGCAGCAGCAGTAGAAGAATTATTCTATTCACCTAGCTTAAGAGAAACAATTGCATTTGGGAAATTATTAGAAAAAGGAGTGACTGCCAAAGATGCAGCAAATTATGTTTTTGGAAATGTATACACACAATGGGGAAATATCGAGTATCAGAAAGTTAGCGACATCATCACATCAATGTTTGGAAACTAATGCAAACAATTCAACTTCAAAATGAATCACTAGTTGAAATTGCAACATTTCTTGTGAGAAGATGGTCTGAAAAAGAAAAAATTATTGTAGAGATTTCTGACAAGATTGAAACAAAAACAAGACTTAAAGAAAATAAAGTCATCTTAACACCTTTAGAAAAAAGAATTGGGAATGATTTTCAAAAATATCGTCAGTTCAGAACGTCATTATGGTATGAAGCAATGAGAATAAAATATTGCAAAAAAATTCTCAGCAATGATCATGCATTTGGATTTATTCTAAACACCATGGAGACTCAAAGAGTTGAGCAGTTGGGTAGAGAGATTTGGAGAGGGATGGATGACGAGATAGTATTCAATTACGGATACATGCTGGTATCCAGACCCCAATTACATACAGTATATGGTAAAGCCAGGATTGTAGAAGCATTTTATCAATATTTTATGTTTGGAGCAATTAAGGGAGAGATTCAATCAAGTCATTTTGAAAAAATCAAAAAAGCTTCCATGTTTGCAAAAAGAATTGTGGATAAAGCAGTTAAAGAAAAACAAGAAACAGAGTGGTTAGAAAAAAAGGTAAGTGAAATAATCAATATTTTAGAAATTGATTCACTTCTAACAATTCCAGTATCTTTACCATTTATGAAAGCTGGAATGGCTTTATCAGAGGAAGAACTTTTGAAAGTTCTAAAAATAATTTCTAAAAATAAAGAAGGGGATTTTGGATCAGTTGATCCAGCATCAATAATTAGAGGAGATAATGTATATGATGAATATCAAGTATTACTTGATGAAAATAAAAAAAGTGAAAATAAAGGATTAACATCTGAAGCAATTGGGATCCAGATTCCATCTACACAAAATGTTGATGAAACAACAATCTATGATATGAGTTTGATTAATGGTCTAAAGACAAAATTTAAGGAATGGAAATCAGGGTGGAAAGAACAGCACCTATCTTCTGGAGAAGAATTTGATGAAGAGAATTACATTGAAGGTAATGAACCGTTTTACACAGATGTTAAAAAATCAATTAAAACAAAAATTGTTATTTTATTAGATCATTCATCAAGTATAGCATCTGACGCAATAGAATACAAAAAAGCAACCCTCGCATTGTGTGAAGTTTTATCTTTTCTCAAAGTGAAGTTTGGAGTATATGCATTTAGTACTCAAAACAGAGCTGTTGTTTGTTGGTCAGTTAAACCAGATAATATAAAATGGAATAATGTTACCGCAAAAAGATTAGCACAGATTGTAGCAAACGGTTCTACACCCTTAGCAGAAGTTTATGATAAAATGTTTCCAATTTTACAAGCAAAAAGACCAGATATTTTTTTGACTTTAACTGATGGAGAACCATCTGATCCTGATGCAGTAAGAAACATGACTAAATTATTCAAAGGGTTAGGAATAAGCATGGTAGCATTAGGTTTAGGGCCAAACACGCTTAGAGCAACAACAATTGCAAATAATCTCAGACATTTGGGCTATGAAAAAACAATGGCTGTCAGTAGATTGAATGACATTCCAAGTAAAGTAATGAATATGTTAGAAGTGTGATTTTCAACAAATCCACCATCAGGATATTTTATATGAGCAAAAAATTGATTACACCTAGAGAGAAAATATGTCAGAAAGTGATATCGATGAATCTTTGCTTGAAAAATTTGAACAAGAAATTTGGAATAAAATACCACATTTAGAAGAAGGTAAGGTAGTCAATGCAACGCCTCTAATTGATCTGACTAGTGATCTTAAAGAATGTGCAAAAAGTCTTTACAAATTAGATATATCAGATCTGGATTTGAAGGTATATGGTAAATTTGATGCTAATTTGATAAGTGGTTCAATCAAAGTTAGACCTGCAATTCACATTATGCATAATGCTATAAAAACAGGGAAGTTGAAAAGTGAACAAACAATTATTGAAGCAACATCAGGTAATTTTGGAATCGCTCTTGGACAAATGTCAAAACTTGGATTGACTGTTATTTCACTTGTTTCAAGAAAATTACAAGAAGGAGTTTTTGAGGAATTAAGAAATGAAAATATTCGCACAATGGATCTAGACATGGATATTTGTCCTGCTCCTGGAATGAAAGATAGTGATGCAGATGTACTAGTTGCAAAAGCAACTGCAGCTAATATTCGTTCTCAGTTAATAGAATTAGGTTTTGATCCCACAATTTATGATAACACAATTTCAGAGGTAGAATCATTATTAGCATCACAAGATATTATAAATTTGGCAAAGTTACTTTCAAAAATTTATGACTGTTTTTGTCCAGAACAATACGATAATGAACTAAACATCGAAGCTCATAGAACAATTACAGCAGTAGAAATAGATCAACAATTACATGAAAATGGAGATTCATTAAAAGACTACAGAATAATCTGTGCATTTGGCACTGGTGGCACATCTGGAGGATTAAGTAAATACATGAATGAAAAATACGGGAAGAAGGCAGTACATGTAGTATTTCCACCTGCAGGTCAAGATGTAGCAGGAATTAGAACAAAGTCCAAAGCAGAGGGATTAAAGATGTACAATCCAGATGCATATGAAGCACAACATGAGGTTGATTTTGAACAGGCAAAATATTTGTTAAAATTCTTTGTAGACAAAGGTCATAACATTGGTGAAAGCACAGCACTTGCACTATATGCTATATTACAAATGGTAAGTATGGGAGAGAAAGGGAAATTTGTAGTAGTAGTTGCCGACGGTATAGGAAAATATAGAAAAAATCTCAAAGAGATGTCAAACAATCAACGTATTCAAGTTTCATTACAAGATGCAGCAACAAATATTCAAGATTATGATAAAATAGTATGGGTTCATACTCAATATACTCCAAAAGAAGAAGGAATAGAGATTATTGCAAAAGCTTTAGGAGTTGATAAAGAAAAAATTTCAATCCCAAAAGCAAGTACAATTGGGAAATTATTAACGACTCAAGAAATTCCAGACGAATTAAACAAAGAATTGGAAGGAGTCAAAGGCAAATCATTGTTAATATGTATGGCTGGAAACACATCACTTATGGCAACGAAAGTTCTTGCAAGCAAAGGCATAGTTACTGAAAGCTTGAATGGAGGAATAACTAATTTACCAGAAGGACAAGGTAAAAACCCTGGCGAATATATTCAGATAGCCAGAGAATAATATCTTGAAATGTCTTTCAGTATCACAGCCGTTCGCAGATTTAATAATTTCAGGTAAGAAAATTATTGAGTTAAGAAATTGGAATTCAAATTTTCGTGGAGAATTTCTAATACATGCACCAATCAAAATAAGAACAGACGATTGTAGAAGATTGAAAATAAAGAAGAAATTAATCACAGGTGCAATTGTCGGTAAAGCTAAGATCTATGATGTAAAAAAATATTCTTCAAAAAAAGAAATAAAATTAGATCAAAAATTTCATTACGCTTCAAAAAATAACTACAACAAAACCTATGGATTCATGTTAAAAAATGCAAAATCATTTAGAATTCCAATTCCTTGTAAGGGGCAATTAGGATTTTTTGATGTAGATATACCTAAAACAAGAATCAAAAAGAAGAAAATAATGACAGACATTATTGATGAAGAATACCGTTATCAGTGGATTGGACACCATTAACCATGTCAAAGTTTTATGAAAAATCTGGCTAGTATATATAAAGGAACTATTTAAATCCCCTCGTCATGCCTCAAACAAAGCCCATTGTAAGTGTTGAAAATGTAGTTGCGTCAGCATCAGTTGACCAGAAAATTGATCTTAATGAAATTACAGAGAAGTTTCCAGATACAGAG
>JAOTUX010000080.1 GCA_029863665.1 Candidatus Nitrosopumilus sp. | reverse complement strand
TCAATTTCAGTAAATGTACTTTCGTCTTGATCAACTAGAACAAAAAAGTCTTCATCTACTCCATTAAATGTAGAATCAAAAAATGAACGATCTAAAACAATATCCAATGTACCAGATGAACCAGTAACATCTATAGTCAAAATCAAAGAAATAAAATCAGTATCTGCTTCAATTCCAGATACAGTAACTCCAGTTGCAGTATATTCTATGTCAAAGGATTTCCCTTCAACATCAACTGAAGCAGTTTCTGCATATACCAGTACAAAAGACAGTGCAGTAAATAGCATCAATCCAACAGAAATTTTTAACAATAAATCGACATTACAAAAAGGCTCTAATCGTCTAGATGGGAGTTTATCCATACTGTAATTGTTTAACACGATATGTTAACCTCCGAATAGATGTTAAAAAGAATAAGATGATAATTAATCACGTATGAGTCAAGGTTTTTTACTTATTTTTAAAGATAAAGCAGAAATTGTACTTAGATTACGCCACGAAGTATCTGGATGATCTTTTCAGCAATTACGTTTGCTGCCAAGGATTGAGCTTCTTTTGTTTGCGCACCTATATGAGGTGTTAAAATTACATTATCCAACTCTGCTAGTTTGTTTCCTATGGCAGGCTCTTTTTCAAACACATCTAAAGCTGCACCTCCCAAAGTGTCATTTTTAAGGGCATCATAAAGTGCGTTCTCATCAACAACACCACCTCTAGAGGTATTGATGATTTTTGCAGTTTTTTTCATTGTAGATATTTTCTGTGCATCCAAAAGATGGTATGTAGAATCCAACAATGGAACATGAATTGAGATATAATCAGAACTTTGCAATAAGGTATTCAAGTCAGCCTTCATCAAACCTACTTCTTTTGAGAATTCCTCATCAATAGGAACTACATCATATCCAATAATATTCATGTTGAGTGCACGTGCGAGTCTTCCCAGTCTTTTTCCAATATTTCCCAAACCAATAATTCCAAGATATTTTCCTCTAAGTTCTGTTCCTTTCAATTCTTTTTTGAGCCATTTTTCATTTCTTATTGCTCTATCACCTCTGGCAGTTTGTCTTGCAAGAGAAAGCATCAAACCTAAAACTAATTCAGCTACAGCATTCATCGCTCCCTCTACTGCATTAATTACACGAATGTTTTTTGCCTTGGCAGATTCTTGATCTACATTATCTAATCCAACACCAACACGTGCAATGATTTTACAGTTATCTGCTTTGTCAATCATTTCTTTTGTGATGGTAGTTCTACTTCTAACAATTACAATATCATAATTAGAAATTTTCTCTAAAATTTGATCACGAGTGATTTCTGGCTCATATGAAACCTTCAAGCCGTTATCTGTCAAAATTTTATTTAAAATTGGATCTACTTCATCACATATCAGTACTGATTCATTAAAACTCATGAACTAGGGAAATGAAATACAGAATATAATTCATTAAGATAATAAAAAGAAAAAAAGATGTTAAAAGATCAAGAAGTAAGGATTTCTGCAACTACAGGAATTACTTCCCATAATGCGACATAATCGCCACTTGCTTGCATTTCAGAAGCTACTTCATCAGTCATTAAACCATGAATGTTTATGGCAGGATGAGCAACACTGTTCATTCCCATTGGTGGGACAGCATCACTTGGATTGCCTAAAGCATATGCATAAGATGCTACGGGTGCTGGAATAACTCCTTTCTCGACTAGAACTGGGTTCAAGCCAAATGGGTCACCTGCTACAAATACTGTAGCTGCACCAGTGTAAATTGCTGCATAGTCATGATTTACTGCTGCATATGCACCTGGTTCATCAAATACTAAATCAACAATCATGTTTTGTGAACCACCGAGTAACCATGTTTCAGTTGCTGCGGATTGTACTCTGTTACCTTGGACAACTCTATCCAAAATTTCTCCAACAATGTGGAAGAATAATGGTTCGTTACCATGGTTTTCAACAAAGAGTCTCACGTGTTGATCATTTTCAACAAACAAGAGTTGTGATTGGTATTGCTTGTGTTCAATTCCATTCCATGGTTGTGCAACAAAGATGTTTTTGTTTGTGTCACCTTTGACGAGCAAGTTATGAGCCATGTTTGGTACATATCCAAATTGCATTCCGTTAACAACTGTTGCAGTGTTATGATGTTTGAACATTGCTCCTGCATCATAGTTACCTTCAGGTGTTAGGTACATTTGGTTATATTGGAGTTGAAATTCTAATGCATCTGCATCATAGAACTGTCTGTCTAATTCACCACTTCCACTGGTCTTCTCTACCATTAATTTCTTGTATCCATTAGCTGGATCAACGATTGCAATTCCGTACATGCCGGAAAGAACATGTTGGTCCATACCAATTAATTTGACACCAGAACAATGGTATTTGAAAACACCAGCAGATTCTGCAATGTAGCAGTATTGACTTGTTTCACCCGGATTAACGGATTCAAAGTTACTTGCTGACATTTGTGATGCGTGCATGTCGTTACCGTGTCCAGTAACTTCATCGTCTGGAATTGTAAGTGTCATTTTTACGACATCACCTTGTGTGACTCTTAGTGTTGGTCCTGGGACTTGTCCACTAAAGGTCATAGCATTGAATGTCTTTCCTCCCATAATTGGAAGTTCAACACTTTCACCAGTCAAATTGAACTCAACTACGTTGCGTCCAGTTTGTTCCAGTACACCACAATCAGTTTCTGCGAATGCTTGAGGCATTACAAGCTCTAAACCACCCATTTGATGGATTTGTTCAATTACATCGACATCCATTTGAGCGATATCGAGTGATTGTCCAGCAATCTGGGTTTGTGTGTATGTGCTTCCGAATAAGGTTGCTCCTAGCACAGCTACTGCTGCAACTGTAAAAAGCATACTAACACGCTTATTCATTAAGCACCGTGACTTATGAATCCTATATAATAATTGCCCTCAACATAGTGTGAAATTATGAAATTTTCTGAAAAGAATGAATAATGGGGAATAGTTTCATCAAAATATGAAATTTAGATTAGATCAAGATTCACTTGGTAAAGTTAAAATCCCATCTGACGCATATTATGGAGCATTTACTGGAAGAGCAATCAAGCAATACCATGTAACTGGAAACAAAAGTCATGAGAATTTAATCAAGTCATTTGTAATGATTAAACGATCTGCGGCAATTGCAAACATGAAGACTAAGGTCATAGATGCAAAACGTGGAAAGGCAATAGTTACAGCATGTGATAAGATACTGTCTGGAAAACATGTAGACCAGTTTGTAGTAGATATGATCAATTCTGGTGCAGGTACAGCATTTAACATGAATTCCAATGAAGTCATTTCAAATGTAGCACTTGAAGTGTTACACAAAAAGAAAGGGCAATACGAATTCCTACATCCAAATGATCATGTAAACATGTCACAATCAAGTAACGATACATATCCAACTGCTATGCATGTTGCAATTTTGATGAATCTTAAAGAGACAATTCCAGCTATTGATGTTTTAATAAAATCATTATCTAAAAAAGCAAAGCAATTCTCATCATTTAAGAAAATTGGAAGAACACATCTGATGGATGCATTGCCAGTAACCTTAGGTAGTGAATTTGCAGCTTATGTAACATCAATTACCAAAGCAAGAGATCAAATCATTTTGTCACAAAAAGAATTGCAAAACGTTGCATTAGGTGGAACAGCAGTAGGTTCTGGTGCAAACACACCAAAAGGATACAGAAAGATTGCCATATCAGAACTTGCAAAGATATCCAAGTTATCATTAAAACCTGAAAAAGATATGCAGCACAGTTTGCAAAGCAAGTTTGCAGTTGCAAATACATCAAGTGCTCTGAGAAACTTGGCATTAGAGGTTGGCAAGCTTGCAAATGATATCAGATTAATGGCATCAGGTCCAATTGCAGGATTAGCTGAGATTGGAATTCCAGCAGTACATGCAGGTTCTTCAATTATGCCTGGAAAGGTAAATCCATCTTTAGCTGAATGCATGAATATGATATGCTTTAACATAATCGGAAATGACACATCAGTCTCATACGCTGCACAAGGTGGACAGTTTGAGCTAAACGTGATGTTACCTGGAATGCTAAAGTGTATGTTAGAGTCAACAGATATGCTCAAGAACTTTTTGCCAATATTTGCTGCAAACCTTATTGACGGACTAACTGCAAACAGGGAAAAACTACAAGCAGATATTGAAAACAGTCCAGTAATTGTCACATTGTTAACTCCAAAAATAGGATACCTAAAGTCTGCAGAACTATTCAAGAAATCACTAAAGACTGGTAAGACAATAAGGGAGCTAGTTGTAGCAGAGAAATTAATGAGTAACAAAGAGATCGATTCTTTGTTCGGATAGATTATGGCAAAGATCTTTGTAGAAGCTTACGGATGTTCTGCTAGCTTTGCAGATTCAGAAATGATTTCAGGACTGATTCAAAACGGAGGGCATACTTTGGTAGAAGATTCTTCAGAGTCTGATTTGAACATTGTAGTTACATGTTCTGTTAAAGATGCAACTGCAAACAAAATGATTCACAGAATAAAATCATTAAAATCAAAACCGCTAGTGGTAGCAGGATGTCTTCCAAAGGCAGAGAAAAATACTGTTGAGAAATTTACAGAAAACGCAAGCATGCTTGGACCAAACTCATTAGGAAAGACACTCCAGGTAATTGATTCAGCACTAAAGGGAAGAAAGCAAATAGCGTTAGAGGACTCTGATTTATCAAAAGTTGGGCTTCCAAAAGTAAGACTAAACCCGGCAGTTGGAATTGTAGAGATTGCAAGTGGTTGTATGAGTGAATGTACATTTTGTCAGACAAAACTATCAAAGGGAGATCTTTCAAGTTACAGACTAGGAGATATTGTAAGACAAGTTCAGACAGAAGTCAATGAAGGATGCAAGGAAGTATGGCTTACATCTACTGATAATGGATGTTATGGTTTTGATATTGGAACAGACTTACCATCACTGGTAAATGCAGTTGTAGAAATTCCAGATGATTTTATGATTAGAGTAGGCATGATGAATCCAATGTACATGCCTAGAATCAAAGAGAATTTGATAGAATCCTATGACAATGACAAAGTCTTCAAGTTTCTCCACGTTCCAGTACAGAGCGGAAGCGACAAGGTACTTCATGACATGAAGAGAGGTCACACATCAGGTACATTTAGGGAAATTGTAAAGAAGGCAAAAGAGAGATTTGATAATTTTACCATCTCAACTGACATCATAGTAGGTTTTCCATCAGAAACTAAAGAGGACTTTGAGAAGACAGTGAGACTGCTTGATGAGACAAGGCCAGATGTCGTAAACCTGTCAAGATACAGTGCAAGACCAGGCACAGAAGCTGCGGAGATGAAGCAGATTGATGTTGCAGAAGTCAAGCAAAGAAGTAAAGTCATTTTTGAGCAGATCAACAAAATATCTACAGAGAACAACCAAAAGTGGATCGGCTGGAGGGGCAGGGTCCTATTTGATGAGAAAACAGATGATGGGGTCAAGGGAAGAAACTTTACCTACAAGCCTGTCTTTGTACGGGATGGGGTAGACATTGGCCAATGGCATACAGTTGAGATTATAGATGCAACTACTAGCACCTTACTTGGAAAGATCTCAAGCTAAATTTTTTAGATCT
>JAOTUX010000079.1 GCA_029863665.1 Candidatus Nitrosopumilus sp. | reverse complement strand
CACATGATGTACATGCAGGGGGATGTAAGTTCAATTCCATCGTAAACCCCATACCGTTACACGTGATGCAAGTTCTACGTTTTAATTTTGAATTTTTGCGGCTGTTTACAATTACAGAAACGATGGCAGATCCCAACAAACCTGCAAAGAAAATGAAAATCCCAACAGTGACATCCATTTAGATTATTTTGAAATACCGTGCTGATAAATTATGCTACTCATCAGGCAACAATGCTATCTTTAATCGTGATTGCCTGTAAGCAGAACTTCAGATACAATCATTGCGTTACAGCGCTTCAATGTACTTTAGCATCTCTGACTTGTGCTATGACAAGTACGGGAATAATAAATTCGTTAAATGCGAAATTAAAAGTGAATAATGATCATTCTATGATTATGTTACATGTGAGATAATTCCTTGATCAAATTCGACATTCTCGTTCTCCGACGCCGATTGCGGTGATTGTTATAGTTGCCGTGACGGGTTTGAGACCCAGTATTTCCATGATTGCACCTGAGAGGATTGCACAAAAACCAGGACATCCAAAATTCTCCACCGTCATTCGGGCAGTACGTCTTGTACTAAATGACCTGGTGGAAATCTTCTCAAAATAGGTATCCTTGGTTCTGATCATTGAGCATCATACACATTCAAGATAATAAACTAGTCTTTTCGTACTAGTTATTTTTTATAGTCTGCATCTGATCAATATTTCCATAAAATTCATCAACAAATGATGAGAATTGAAAAATGGGTACGATGGGTACGTTTTCAATAAAATCAACTTTGTCCCGGTACAAGGTCACAATCACAGGTATCGCCATTGCTCCCTGAGTTTTTTTAACATAATGTTTTGTCCTTTCAATCTGTTTTTTAACAGCAGTTGTTAACGATGAAGAACTATAACGTTTCCAATGCTTACAGTCAATTAGAATAGCAATACCCAGCCTAATACCAATAACATCAATTTCCATTCTAGGTTTAGTTAAAATCATATTTTTAATTACAGCAAAATTTTTAGAAGACAGAATTTCCCCAGTCAAACCTTCAAAGTCTTTCCAATCTAATGCGATCGAAATTTCATCAATAGGCAATCCCTTCTCAAGCAAGATAACAGCAATTTTTAATTTCGCTCCACTTTCAAAATAATAAAAATTATCTTGTTTTGTACCAAGATTATTTTTTATAAATTCATCTAAAATCATCTCAGAATCAATGACATTTAATTTTGTAACAGCAGAAAAATCTTTTACAGATACTCCACCCGGAATAATACCTCGTAATCCAACAATCATCTTAGGATTAATTTTCAACTGTATGTTTTGACTCATATCAGAGAATATAGATTTTAGGATTTAATAACCACAAGGTATTATGATATAGATTTTATTACAAGCTTGTGAAATTATCATTATGAGAAAATTGCTAGTAATTATACTAGCTCTTTCAATTGTACCAATAATGTATAATGAATCAATGGCAGAAAAGAACACATTTTTTGATTCAGTAAAATTTATTCAATATTTAGATGAAAATACAGCATTAGAAGAAGTACGAAATGGCAACCTAGATACATATTATTATAGAATTTCATCAGACAGATTAGAAAATCATCAGGCAAGAGAAGGATTACAAGTTTTTGATTCTGGTGGAGGATCATATAGTATACTAGTGAATCCTGCAGAATCTGAAGAATTCAATCCATTTGCAAACAAAGAAGTAAGATTTGCTCTAAATTATTTGATAGATAGAAAATTAATTGTAAATGAATTGATGGGAGGATATGGAGTTCCAAGTATTTCCTACTATAGTCCATCAGATCCAGAATATCTTACAGTTATTGAGCAATTAGAGGAATTTAATTTCAGATACAATCCAACCATTGCAGAAAAAATTATTTCCAAAACACTAAAAGAAAAAGGAGCTGCCAAAATTGATAACAAATGGCAAATAGAGGCAAAGCCAATAGAGGTGACGATTTTTATCAGAAGTGATGATCCGATAAGAAAATCAATTGGTGAAATACTAGCAGTAGAACTAGAAAAAATAGGATTCAATGTTAAGAAGGATTTTGGAGATTTGAATAAAGCATTTGTAGTAGTGTATGGTTCAAATCCTTCGGATTTAAAGTGGAATTTATACACTGAAGGATGGAGTCGTTCAGCATTTGTGAGATATGATTCTACAGGATTAGGGCAGATGTATTCCCCATGGTTTTCAAACATGCCAGGATTTAATGATCCTTCATACTGGAATTATGAAAATGACAAATTAGATACACTTACTCAGAAAATATACACAAGTGATTTTGAAACACAGGATGAAAGATCAGAGTTGATTCAAGAAGCAGTAGTGGAAGGAGTTAACGAATCAGTTAGAATTTTTTTGGCAAGCAAAATTGATCAATATGTTGTAAATGAGAAAGTTAACGGGATAGTTAATGACTTTGGGCAGGAGTTTCTAGTAAATTTACCCCTATCAATGCTAAAAGTGATAATAATGAATTTGTGATTGGAGTTAAACAGATCTATCAAGGAGCTTGGAATCCAGTAATGGGATTAACAGATAGTTATAGTAGACATATTTGGGGAATAATATCAGATCCTGGAACATTCAAACATCCATTTACTGGAGAAACATTTCCAGTTAGAGCAAATTGGCAAGTTGAGACCAAAGATCCAAAAGATAAACTCAGTCTCCCTCAAGAAGCAAAAATTTGGAATCCATCATTACAAAAATGGACAAATGTTTCACCAGATGCCCTTGCAACAAGCAAAGTGACATTTGATTTTGAATTTAGTAATTGGCATAATGGACAAAAAATTGATATAAATGACATTCTACACTCACTGTATTTTACAATTGAGTGGGGGACACAAAGTGATGAAAATGATAGAACTTTTGACACAGAATTCACTCCAAGAGCTGCTCAAAGTATTCAAACGATTATTGGAATAAATCCGCTTGATGAGGATACAGTTGAGGTTTATGTAGATTATTGGCATTTTGATGAGGGAGAAATTGCAGATTGGGCAGTATTATGGAGTCTAATGCCATGGGAGATTACATCTGCAATGGAACAAGCAGTGATAGATGGAAAAGTATCATTTTCAAGATCTGGCGCTACAAGCAAAAATGTAAACTGGTTATCATTAATTATTCCAAATGATGCAGAAATTATCAAAGAGTATTTACAAGAATTCAAAGATACAAGCCACATTCCAACAGCACTAAAGGAGAATAAAGAAAATGAAGAATATCATCACAGCCGATACGAGTCCTCAATAAAATGGATTGAAGATAACAACCATGCAGTGATTAGTAATGGACCATTTTATCTAGAATCATATGCGCCAGAGTCACGTACAATCACAGTTGGTGCATTTAATGATGAATCATATCCATTTAGTATCGGAAAATGGTCAGAATTTGAAAAGGCAGAATTTCCAGAAATTAAAAAGGCACATATGAAAAAAATTATTCAGAGAGGAGAAGAGATGAATATTACAATAGAAACAATCCATTCAGATTCAATTTTATATTTTCTGACAAACAATAAAGGAAACACAATATTATCAGAAACACTCAAAGTAAAAGAAGGGAATACAGCATTCAGTATTACTTCAGAAAATACAAAAGAATTGGGCACAGGTGCAAGTAATATCAAGATATTTGCAATTTCAAATTCAGTTCTAAAGCCGGATTTTTATGAATCAAGTTTTATGGTAACAGAGAATAAAATTGAATTGCCAAATAGTTTTTCAAAGAATATTGAATTCTCAGAAAATAGAATAGAATATGAATTTTGGATATTACCAATAATTGCCATTATTGGGATAACTGCATATCTAATAAAGAGACATCATAGCAACCCATAATCTTTTAGAATCAATTCGATTTGGTCTTCATCTTTAATTTTTGAGTATTCATCAAAAAGATTCTGATTAAGTTCATAGAAAGTATGGCCCCATTTGAATTTGTTAAGTAATTCTAATCCTTGATCCTTAAAATTTAAAATAAATAATGAGGCAGATAAGGCTTCAACAGTAGTTAATTTATTTAATTTTGAATAATTCACGGGGTTTCCAGCAAGAAGGGGAGGAAGCTTTCTTTTGATGCCACTAAATTTTTGTGAAAATGCCTGATCTGCAAGATTCCAAGAACAGTCAATTCCAATAATAGAATTGATTAAAGATTTGTCTTTAGGTAACAGTGTTTTTTCAGAAAAAGGATCCAAAACTAATCCCTTATTACCAATTTTTTTTATATTTTGAGCAAGTCCAAATTTTACTATTTTTGCAGCAGTACATTTTTTTGGATCATCCTGATAAAACATCAAAACTTGTAGTTTCATTGTAATTAACAATAAAATGAACTGTATTTTGAATTTATTCTAAGGCCTTGTATGTTACCTTATAATAAAATCTTGAAACTTGTTCGTCTTTGAGTATTTCAATATTCCAGTTTGCATCAGGTAAAAATGCAATAGAGGATTCAGGTAAAATACTAAACTTTTCAAGACGGGTATCATAACCGCTATATCGTACTTTAAGATCAAATCCATCAACTTTAACAACATCATAAATTTGTCCAGATTTTCTAGTAGATTCCCTCACTAAACAATCAGCATCAGGGCCAATAATACAGGTACCAGTTACAGTAGTGACTTTAAGATTTACATTAGATTCATCTCCACGTAAAGGAGTAATTAAAGAACCAGTTAGAACTCGAGGCGCTATAGATACATGTTCAACGATTTTCTCTTCAGTAAAAATAGGAATAGTTCTTCCAGGGATTCGATTTTCTTTTTCAATTACAGTATCTAGTTTTGGGGTTTGAGATTCACCCACTACATCAAATTGAATAGATTTAGTTTCAAAATCAGCATCAACAGTTATCTCATATGTTCCAATAGAAGATACAGAATTTGGGATCATAAATTGATGAGTAAATGAGCCAGAAGGACTTGGACGAATAGAGACTATAGAGCCGTCATGAGTGCCACAGTAAAAAGAACCACATGTTATGTCTGCATCAGATTTTTGAGTAACACTTACATCAAATTTTTCAAGATAAATTAACTTGTTAGGTTTTCCACTAATAGTTACTATATCACCTGGACCATATTCGGATTTGTCAACAGAAAGTAAAAGAGTCACAGGTTCATCAAGACCAAAAACAAAATCATTAGTTACACTAAATGTGGCATCAGCCCTAGTACTGATGTAAAGTGCTTTTACTGTATAACTTCCCTCATCAAAAATAGTAGCAGGTAATTCAAATAGACTTGAAAAATCACCACCCTGATTTGGATAAACTGCAGATTCGTGAATTTGTTTGTATGGGAATTCACCATCAAATACTTGAATTGTAATTCGTTCAGGAATTACAAGTCCCTCATCACCTTGTTCACGTTTGATGACATTTCCTACAACTTTGAGTTTCTCTCCTGCTTTGTATAGTGACTTTTCCGTAGTTACAAAAATAGGTGTTTCAGATATAGAATCATTTTGAGGATCTTTAGAAACTTTGAAGAAAAGATCTTTAGTATGAGAATCTGTAGAAATTTGAAGTTTGTAAATTCCAAAAATAGACTTTATTATATTTCTCTCATCATTTTGGATATTTTGAAATTTATCATCAACAGGAGTGGTCCAAGACCATGAAAAATGTTGATTATCAACAACAGTTCCA
>JAOTUX010000078.1 GCA_029863665.1 Candidatus Nitrosopumilus sp. | reverse complement strand
ACGTCATATCTCTACTGTAAGGTACATGAAAGGCAGTTAATCTCACAATAACCTCTTGCTTTTAGAGAAAATCTCCATAGAAATTATTCTTGATATGTAACATTATAGGGTGTAATGCTGAAGGATACGTCAAGCTGATGTTTTATTATTTTAAAGGAAAATCACGAAAACCAATGTGTAAGGAAATAATGAGAGTCTGCGAGATTCATGCAAGAAAGATAATAGCTGAGGATACTAACATCAAGATTCAGCCTTTGTCATAGGAAATAGTACTGATTGAGTGAATTTCTTTCTGTTTCTCTCTATTATTATAATATTGAATAATCTCTGAAATCTTTTCATCTATTCTTAATCCAGAGTTGTTTGCTACAGATTGAAAGTCTATGTAATCCTCATCTTTTATCTTGATGGTAATTTTGCGCAAGAATTAGAGTTAGGATGAGCCTAGCAATAACAAGATCCTTGCATTACTTGTTTATCTCAGATGAATCTAAAATCAACTGATGCTTTTACTCTCTGCACTTGTCACATACTGCCTCAAAGGATTCTTCATCTAGTACAAGTGAGACTCCTGAGGAATGACATTTTGAACATAAACCTATCATGGAATAGTAAGTGAGATTGGAAATGATTTGAAATTATTTATCTAATTTTTTCTGAGTCTAAGTCAATATTCAGTGGTATGACAGACAAGCTAGAAAAATGCTGCAAATATTTTAGATCGTAAATTATAGATCGCATAATTTCTGATCAATTAAAATTGTAAAAAATTAACAAAAAATCCCAAAAACTGTGATCATGAACCATTTTTTCTCCAAAAAATACCACTAAACTTTGGTCTAGATGCAACTTTAATATACAAAACTCGCCTCTAGACCAAAGTTTAATAGATATTTTACAGTGTTTTTGCTACCTTGAGAACCAAAATAGTCACAATTCATTATGATTGGCAATCTGATCCATGTGTTATAGAATGGAAGAAAAAATTATCAAAAAAATCTGCAACAAAGTCTACAAGAAAAACTCTCAAGACATCAACTTGGAAAAATAATGTCTACTGGTTTGAACCATTCTTAGATTTTCATAAAATGACTCCCACTGAGTTGATTGCAGAGGCAACAAAAAACAACCAAGTAGCCGAAGATAGAATTGATACATTTTATGATTATGCCATTGACAAACTGCATAGGAACATAGGCTCAGCAGTTACAGGCTGCTATGGAAATATTCAGGGGTTTTATTCCCATAATGACATTTTAACAAAGAACTGGAGTGCTCCACAAATTCCGCCTGCAATGGTTGAGGCAATGGATGATAATTATCCGCTATTTTTTGAGGATGAAAAGACAGGAGTTGTAAAATTTGATGTTGAAAAATACTCTGAATTCCTGGATTATTTGAACTATAGGGATCAAATAATTGCAAAGTGCATGAAGGATACTGGTTTGGATAGCAGCGATCTTTTTGCTATTCCGTTGTATGTAGTTAGAAGCCAGAGCCAACATGAAAGAATTATGGTTACAGGTCTCAGAAGAAAGACAGGAAAGCCATTTCGTGTATTTTTCAGCAAAGAAAATACCAAAGATCTGAGAAAATATGACAAATCTGATAGATTTGATGCTGAAGATTCTGAACCAATATTTGTAGAATTACTCTCTGTCAGAAAGAGTAGATTCAAGCAGAAACATCATCATAGTTTTGTCAATTACGACATGGATGTATTACCAAAAGCCAAGCCCGTCACAGTCAATAACATTGCAACTAATTTTAGAGTTGCACAAATTAACATGGGCATTCCTCTTGTAAAAGGCCAGCAGGGACCATTTAGACCCAAGCGTAACAGACACATCTTTGATGACGGATGTTCTTTTTCAGGAATTCCAGAAATCATCAAAAAAATCATGAAGGGCACAGCTGACAAGGCAGGAAATCCATATCCAAACAAATCTCGTCAACAGATGGAGATTCATTACAAGAAATTTGAAAGACTTGTGACACTTGATAGAATGGAGATGGAATTAGACATTTTACAAAAAGAAGAGAATGCACAGATAAAATCCCTTGAAGAAAAAGTAGATAGATTAGAAAAAGAGAAACTTGAATCAAAGGAAATGAACTGGGAGAACGTTGGTAGTTTTGTTGAAAATATTATAGAAAAAAAGCTCAGAAAAACTCGTTAGTATTATTTACCTGCGTATAATAATTTCATGCTATGCAAAAATCCCAAGTCACTGTCAGGGATTTTCTGATTCTGTAGAAACTAATTAAATAAAAAATGTCTTTTAAAAATATACAATCAGTAATAGATTGATGCCATAACATGTTAACAAATGTTAACAATGTTTTCACAGAGCCTATATATCATATCTGCATAGTTTTTTCATGAACAAAGAAACGCAAGAAGCAGAAACTTGGAGGACATGTCCCAACTGCGGACAAGGTGTAATTCCTTTCAAACTAGGAGTCTGTATCTGTGGAACACAGGTTGGAAAAATCAAGTATGTACAAAATGCACCTAGTTTTGCTAAAAACTGGTACTCTTATCTGGGTTCTGATGTATCAAAATACGATACTGCAATTGAAGAGACTTTTGCAGGAATAGAAGAATTTGAGTTTTCTGTCTAGTCTGGTATTTTTTGTTATATTTCTCTCATTTGCTATGATCCCTGCCTTTGCTGCAAACCCCACACCATACAACGAGTGGGATTTTGATTTTATTGGAATTGCAGTATTTCAGGACCCAAATAACCTGAATACTCTGATAATATCAATTCCTGTGGTCTATAACGGTGAAATGCGTTTTGGTACTGTGGAAGTAAAGGCAATAGTAACTGAACCTGATGGCAAAACAAAACTCTATTCTGATTTGATTCATGATTTGAAAATAGCAGAGTCCCAGGTAGTAAAGTTCAAACACAACATGATCAAAGAGGGAGATTACGTAGTTGAGATAAGCATGACCCCGCCATCAGACCCGCACATGGATCATATCTTTGATTATCAGTATGAAAAGTTCACCATTGGGCCTAACGGATTTGAAAATGAGCTTGGGATGATTTCAGCTGGATCCGATGAAGGCATCAGCTATAAGATTTTGGACGGAGAAATAAAATTGCAATATGAAGTATTACACGTTGTTTTTAATTTGCCAGAAAAAAGCATCTTTGAGAAAATCACAGTTATTAATGAAGAGTTTTCAAAAGACTATCCCATAGATACTAAGAACATCTACCTGGAATCAGAAACAGGATTTGAAAAAATGCAAGTTTACCTTCCAATACAAGACAATCTTTTACCAACTGCAAATGCTTTTTCTGTTGAAAGTAGAGAGGACACTCCGCTAGCTTTTGTACGGTTTTACGCAGTTGACAATAAGATATGTAATTCTGTAGATTGTGTAAATATTGATGTACCTAGTATAACTGAACAGGAATCTTTAGAATTTCCAGTATGGACATTAGGAATTTTAGCACCTGTTGTAATTATTGGATTGTATTATACATTAAAGAAATGTTACAAACAAAAAGACTACATTAGTAATGTTAGTCCGTCTACAGAATACTAGAATTATTTTTTCATTCTTAATGGTGCAAGTCTTGTTACTTCAATCATTGCCATTGAATACAAGGTATGAGGACAATCTATTTTCTTACATAACTGACAAAACACAAATCCCTTTTCATCCAGTCCTATTGTGGCTACTTCAGATCTTTTATCATCTTTGATGTAAAGATGACCATCAGTAAATCCAATTTTTTTTAAATCTGGAAAGACCTGTGCTAGAAATTCTTCTCTTTCCACAACCATATCTAAAAGATCATTTAGAAATCGTCTGAGGCTTTTTCCTTGCTCGTCTGCTTTTTTGCCTAACCATTCATAAGTTTCAGACTTTATGATATCGATACTTGGCCCTTTTGGCTTGAGGATTTTTTCTGCCATTAAAGTAAAGTTTAGATGTTATTGGATATTAATATACCGCAGAATACTGTAAATTAATAGAAAATTCAGTATATTTTTATGCCTAAAAATTAATTATTTGACGTGATCGATTGATTGTTTGATGAAATAATAGTAAATACATAATTATACGGAAAAATTACGTAAAATATAATAACTAGGTTAACGTAATTCTAAGGTAGATTGGGTAATAATTCCGTAAATATCATCGAGGAGAAAAAAAACTATAGTATTTCTTTGAATAGCGAATGGTTTGAGAGGCTTCTTTATTTAACAAAAAGAGATCGTCAGTCCTCAGCTGCTGCTATGGTAAGATACATGATTATGGATAGAGAAGATCAACTTGGGATTAGTAGAGGTGATTTGCAATGAGTCAAAAAATTCAAATGAATTCCAAAAAGGAATTGTATTCACATCAACTATACAAAGTCACAAATCTTTACTCAGGTACATCTATCATAGTAACAAAATCTGAAGTAGAGGATTTTTCTAAATTCAATTCTCTAGTTGACAAACCAATTATCAAAGTGGAGGTTTTAGAATGAATCCTGAACAAGTGAAGATATCTCAAAGAGATTCTGGATATACATTAGGTTGTGCATTTTGTACAAACCCAGTATTTCATACAAAGTTCAAAGCTATTCTACAAAATCACATTGAAGAGGTGCATCCAAAAAATGTGTAAAAAAAATGGTTGCAATTGCAAGTGCTATCAAGATGGATTCATCTGTAATACATGCAACAAATATGATGATCTAAGAAAAGGCCATCCAAGCTTTTCGATGAGTGCAGGTAAAGGTACAGACTTTCAAGAAGGAGATGACACAACGCGTTGAACTGCACAGGTCTTGATAATTGTAATGCATGTCGAAGAGAAAGAATGCACATACGTTCTGGCATGATTAACCTATCAAAGATTGGAGGTTTGAATTAATGAATTGCAAAAATGTAATGCGATGCACCTGTGGAATGTGTGAATGTAGATATGATGATGAATGCCTCAACAGAGAATGCAAGTGTTGTTTGAACTTTCATGAGAGGTCTGGCAAATTATGACTCAACAATTAAACAAATTCCCAGGCACAAATTTGGAAGCTTCTCCTGCAAGGGAAATTGTTGAGAACCCTGTCTCTGCAAAGTGTGTACGTGCAAACAGTATTACTATTGGCAAACCAGAGGCAGGGACACTACAATTTGCAAAGGAAAAATTTGCCAAGTATGGTACATGTACCTGTTCTGAGCAATTTATAGCCAAAATCAGACCATACAACACAGATTATACCGAAAAACAGTGCCAAGTTTGTCAAAAAACGTTTGGGAGGGTATATGACTGATGGAGACAGGGCATCAGTTACTCTCACAAGATAAAAGAGACAAGAAATCAAAAGAGGTAAACATACAGTTTACTTTTCTTGCAGATGACTTTACATACTATAATGTAATCAAGACCGAACCAATGTTTCAAGAAAAATTTACTGCATACATTGGACGAATAACCAAAGTACCAACTGAATCTGAATATTGCAGCTGCCAAGACCATCTACACCGAAACTCAGAATCATACAAGAATGAGCATGGTTATTCACTACAATGCAAACACATGATCCAAGCTAAAAGATTGCGAGGTTGGTCTATATGAAATCTCAATATGAAGGAACATGTCCAGTATGTTCTGCAGAATGGAAAGTTAATGACGAGATATTTTTATCCAAAGTAAATGGTTCATGGATAAAATGTACAGACAAGGAATGTTTTGAACAACAAGGAGGAAAGATTGAACAACCAAAATCATCAAAGTT
>JAOTUX010000077.1 GCA_029863665.1 Candidatus Nitrosopumilus sp. | reverse complement strand
CATCTTGGTAATTGGAAAAAAAGAAGCAAACTCTGAGAATCTTAGTATTCGTGACAGACAAACAGGAAATGTTCGAGAGTTGTCCTTTGATGATTTTCTAAATGAAATTAATGAGCAAACTAAGGATAAACCATTTACTGGTTTGAATCTACCAAAACATCTCTCTAGGAGACCTCAACTCATGGTGTAAAAAATGAGTTTTCTTGATTTATACATGAATAGGAATCCGTTAATTACTGCATCTGATGATTCATCTGAGCCTATAGCAACTATTTTTGGAATCCCTTTTGATGCTACTCATTCTTACAAACCAGGTTGCCGATTTGGACCTGATGCTATTCGTGATTCATTTAATAATATTGAGATCTTTCATCCTGAACTTCAAGTAGATTTGGAAAATGTCAATATTGAAGATTTGGGAAATACTCGTCATACTGTAGTTGCATCTGAGATGATTGATATGGTCAAAAAAATCACCACTGAACTTGTAGCAAAACAAAGACAATTGTTCATCCTAGGCGGTGAACATTCTATAACCTATGGAACATTTACTAGTTTTCCAAAAGAGACTGGTTATGTTGTATTTGATGCACATTATGACCTGCGTGATGAATTTGCAGATATCAAACTAAGTCATGCATCATACCTTAGAAGAATTGTTGAAGAAAGAGGATCGGAAAATATCTTACATGTTGGTGCCAGGGCATTTGTAAAAGAAGAACTGGAATTTCTAAATGAAAACAAAATTAAAACTATCTCTGATAAACAAATTCGAGAAGGCAAAGGTCCTCAACTACTAAAAGATCATGTCTCAACTTTTGATACCCTTTATTCCAGTTTTGATCTTGATGTGTTAGATCCTGCATTTGCCCCTGGTGTCGGAAATCCAGAAGCTGTAGGAATTACATCTAGAGAGTTATTTGATTTGATTAATTCTTTGAAAGACACTAAGGTTGCAGGTGTTGATATTGTAGAATTGAATCCATATCATGACAATGGTGCAACTGCGTCGCTTGCAGCTAAAATTATCTCTACTCTAATTGCTATGAATATATCCCAAAATCAATAAAAACCATATTCTAGTTTATTTGTTAAAAACCTTCTTTACTGTATATCATCATCTTTTTGATGCGATATTCATTTTATGCCTACTCACTTTATTACCTAGTGGTGTTGGGATTATCACGTGTTAAATAATCTGAGAGAAACTCTTCGCCCTGCACTTGAAAAAATTGGAAAGGGATTTGAATCTACAGGATTATCTCCTAATTTTTGGACCGTTGTAGGACTTGTCTTTGCACTAATTTCTGCAATTGTATATGGTCTGGGAATTGAATTTGGATTAATAATTGGAGGTATACTACTACTTGTTTCAGGATTCTTTGATATGGTAGATGGACAAGTCGCAAGAATTACTGGCAAGACTTCAAAAAAGGGTTCTTATCTTGACTCTATGTTTGATAAAATTGCAGAGACTGCAATATTTATGGGAATTCTGATTGGAGGATATGCAGAACCCTATTTGGTATTACTTGCAATAACGTTATCTCTGTTGGTTAGTTATGCAAGAGCAAAGTCTGATGCAATTAATGTGAAACTTCAAGGAGTAGGTATTGGTGAAAGAGCAGAAAGACTCTTGGTAATTGCAATTATTGGAATTATCGGTTACATGGAACCTGCTGTGATAATTGTTGTAGTTATTGCTGGAATTACTCTAATTCAAAGAATGATTGTTACTGCAAAAAACATACAGGAATAATACTATCGTAGTTTTCCACGTTTTCTTCTGTTATCTGCAGATCTGATTTTAAGAATTTTAAAATGAATTGCACATGAGATACAATACCATTTTAGAACTGTTGGCGATGCAATGTATGCACCCTGTGCACGTAATTCTTTTGCCAAAGTATGCTCTACAAGATTTAATTTTGATGTGACCTTTTTTGCCTTATCTTTTGGGACAGTTTGTCCACAATTCGTACACTGTACTACTCCTGAGGAACCTTTTCCTCCTTTTGTACGACCTCTACTTGCACGCTTTAAAGGCATGTATTTTAGCTAATTTTCCTACTTATATTCTTGTATAATACATGGAAACCCTACTCATATGAACAAACCACGCACACAAAACATGCCACAAAAAAGATGTCTTGTAATGTTCTTAGAATCACTTGGTTCACCAATAACTCGTGAGAATTACAAGTATTAGTTGGATAGATTCATGGAATGGAATAAGACAAAAGACTATGATGATCTGCTAAAGGCTGATGAAAAATCAATCCAAAGAAACCTTGAGGATTATCTTCGAGTTTCTTATCCACAAAGCAATGCCTAGAACTAATTTTTGCACCCGGTCCAGTTGAATGGGATCTAAAATAACAATTACAAAAAGAGTTGGTCCAATACCAATTCTAACTATTCTTTTTACATTAATCATCTGTATTGGCAGTCATGCTAGCTCTGCCTTGTCAAATTTCAACACATGATCTTTTATCGTGATCTTGGCGCCTTTTTTCATGTAGTAATGCGTCTTTTCTTCTGAGAACGTTCTAGTGTTGATTTTAACATTATCTTCCATTGCTTCGTAGGTTTCTGCGTCTTGAGACACTTCGGGTATTTTTTGCCATTTACCTTCTAATTCACAATACAAAAAATTGACAAATGTAAGTCCTAAACTCATGTCTTGATTAAAGCAATCATTAGTTAAATTGCATAATGGTAATTTTCATTTTTGATTTTCACGTGAGTCTTTTACTGAATGTCCTATCTCTACCCCCGCACGAAGTGCATGAGGGTAGTTAGGAAATTAAAATTAAGACCCACGTGGAATCTAAAAATTAGTTTAGAGTTTTTTTATTGAAGTAGAATAACCATATCCTTTGATGGATTTTACATCATAGTGATTTTTCTGAACTTTAAGCGTCAAATCATCTTACGATGATAACTGTACAATCAGCTCTCTGAGATATTGATGTTGAAACACTTCCTAAAAGAACCCTTGACAGCATTCCTTTTCCCAGACTCCCCACAACAATGCAATCTGTCTTTTTCTTTTTTGAAAAATTTAAAATTTCTTCAGATGGATTTCCAAGAAGAAGCACCATGTCAAACGGTATGCCTTCTTTTTCTAAAACGTGAGAATTCTTTGTCAGTATTTTGTTGCCTTCTTTTTGTTCTTTGTCTAATGAATTTTACAACAAAGGGGCACTAATGCTTCCCCAGTACGGAACAGCCGGATCCTGCATTGTACTAAAAACAGCTGTTGGTTCAACCACGTGGACTAGAATGATTTTAGAATCAAACTTTTTTGCAATTTGGATATCTTGACTGAGAGCTTTTTCTGAGTGCTTGGAACCATCCAAACAAACTATGATTCTCTTATTCACAAGCATTGAAAGCAATTTTCTCTATTTATCATACTCTGCGATTACTGACTCTGAAAACAAACCATGTGAAAAATCTTAAGTTCATAGAAATTATCAAAGATGCAAGGATGAACATAACTATCTTGCATCATTAAAAAATAAGGAATTCCTGATTCTGAAAAAATTATCTGACGATTCAATTTCTCAAACCAATAAAGAAAAATTTGAAAATAAAATAACAATATTTTGTTAAAAATTAAACAATAAGTTACAAGTCTCTAAATTTTACCAGATTGTAAAAATATGAAGCATTTGTCTGAACGGTTCCTTTTTTTGGGATTTTCTGCAGACCTACATTTTTTGAGTCAAGTGCAGCCTGAGCTGCGCCCCCAGCAAAGCAAAGAGCCCACAAAAAGTCTTTTTCCTTTAGCATGGTGCAACAAAAAGTTGAGCAGAAAATATCTCCGATTCCAGTGGTGTCATGAATTTCTTTGTTTGGGAGAGTTATGGAATAGACTTTGTCTTTTACCAAGAGGGACACTTCAGTTTTATTTGTAAATAAAACATATTCAATTCCTTTTTTCTGCAATGCCATCATTGCTTCATCATGTGTGCCGGGAACAATTTGTTGTGCCTCTTCGGGGTTGACCTTAATTGCATTAACATGAGACAAGTCAAGTTCAGTATTTTGTAGGATGATATTATTTTGAGAATCCTTTTGTCGTAAAAATCCCTGAGGATCTACAAAAAGAAAATTAGAGTCATCCTTAATTTTCTTGAAAACATTATCAGATATTTCATGATAAATTGGACTTACGATATGCCCATCGACATTAACTCCAGAATGCCCTATAGGATCACATTCATTTTCAAGTTTTAGCGTTCTATCTGAGCCATTAATAGAAATAGCAAATTTGGTAGTATTTTTCTCAGAATTGGAATTGATGTAATTTATTTTGTTGTCAGACAGATACTGTGTTGGAAAATCAGGGCCAAATTTAGTAAACAAATCCACATCAAAATTAAATTGTCTTGCAGTAATTCCGCAGTAGCAGGCAGAGCCTCCAATTTGCTCATAATTGTAATTACCAATAGTAATGGTATCAATTGCGCAATGGGCAAAAACTGCTAATTTCACTTCTCTTGATTCAAAATATAGAAGATTTTAGTTTTTTGTATTCTTTTTATCAAAACAATGATGGCATACAATATCGCCCTTTGAGATTACAAGTTCTACACCTGATCTAAAACAACTGTGGCAAAGACCCCGCATTAGTTATCAATGAGTTTAATTCGATCTAGAATTAAAACCTGGAGATTTTTTTCTTTTGTTTAGGCATAATTGAATAGCATAAAACACTATTTTTACAATTAATGCCCAGTGTCAGGGATTTTTGGTCTATAGTGTTTAGATACAAGCTTTTTGATTTCTGGATTTTCATTTAGATCTTGCTCGATTACATCTGCAAATCTCTTTGGTAACCATTTTTTCTCATATTCAATTAAAGCAACATTTCTATCAATTTCAGTAAATTTATCTCTCAAGTCACCATAGTGTTTTTCTAATCTTTTTTCTATTGGAATGAACTGTTTGTTCTCTCGTAGAAACACTAAAAGCTCTTCTGCTTTTATATTCATCCATCCCATAATCTCTTGTGCATCCATGGCCTTTGGCGTAAAGTAAAATTCCTCTAACTTGGAAAGAGTCAGAGAAGGGTCTTCTGTTATTTTGGATTTACAATCAAAACATATGGATTGAAGGTATTCAGATTCTTCTTTAAAGTGTAAGACAAACCAAACATACATTTCATCAGGATTTCCAAAGTATTCATTCTCAAGATGTTCCTGACCATTTACAAAACCAACATCTAGTCTTTCAACATCATCTTGGTCGCAAACGATACATTTGTTTCCTAATCTCTCAATAAGGGATTTTTTCCAATTCATGAAATTTCAAATCTAGATGCATTTAATTGTCTTTTTGTTTTGAATTGGCAATTCGAATACAACTGCATTTATGAAATACGACTCATAAATTCTTCTAACAAATCAATCAGCTTGGAGTCATATCATATTCATAACTGAAAATCATTTTTGATAAAATACAATAGTTGTTTAAGTATCCAAAAATCATTTCAGGTCATGGCAAAAAAACCTGTAAAAAAACTAGCATCGACACCTGCAAGGTCAGGTCTTTCTGAATTTGACAGGATTTTTGACAATTTTAGAAAAGACATGGAAAAATCATTTTCTTCCTTTCCGAGGATAGATTTTTCATCATTTCCAAAATTGCACGAGACCGGATGCGATGTAATTGATGAAGGCAATCATATTCGAATGAAGATGAACATGCCTGGTTTGAAGAAAAACGAGATCAATCTTAACGTGACAGACAACTCAATCGAGGTGATAGGGGA
>JAOTUX010000076.1 GCA_029863665.1 Candidatus Nitrosopumilus sp. | reverse complement strand
AAAAGAAAAATGTTTCAAGACTCTGTCAAAGTCTGCGGGTGTTTGTAACTGAAATAATCAATCTAGTTAAAATGAACTCTAGAAAAGCGGACCCGACCGTGTCACACACTAATCACTATCGAATCCTAGAAAATAACGCAGAAAGCCATTGGAGTGCTTTCAAACTCCTACAATTTTTTTTCAGATTTTGGTATAATACTATTCAAGAATCAATTTTATGGAACTCTTCCACAAGTCTTCAGTCTTATACGAGCCGTAAATGCATAGATTTAGGGTTCAAATCTAGTTGGGAGCACGACATACATGGGATATAGTTAAGCGATATATTTCCGTACCCACGTGGAAATGGATCGTATTAGAAAAAAACACTCAAATGATCTTTAATAGATAAATTTTCTTAAAATATAATTCAGGGTTTAATGTCTGGGAGTGTAGTAAAAGCAGAATTAACGTGCATGATAATCTCTTGAGCATTCGCATCTCTTTGAGCAGATATCAGGACAAGGTACTCTTGAGTTGGAATGCTAATCATCGTCACATTGCTTCTCCTTGAGACAATATAGTCGATACTGCCATCATCAGAATTTACATGCGAAGTGTGAAGATGATAAGCCAATACTATAGTTACCAAAATCACAGTATGAATTGATTTATTGCAAACATTGTTGTTCACCTCTTAAGGTTTTTTGCCTCATGTGAGACTCCAAGATCTTGTCTTTAATCCAGATTCCAGTTGATTACATTGTATGTGAAATCAACTAGTTACTTTGAGATGGTATTTGAGCAAAAATCTGTGGTCTTAATACTGTCTTGTGTTATCCTTATTCCATGACACAGCAAATCATGCTAAACAAATGTGATCAGAAAACAAACCCAGCACATCTGGTTGAAAGTGAGGTCAAAAACTCTCTCTCAACTATTACTGCTATGGATATGATTGGTCTTACATGGATCTTCAAAAATGAAGACCTACTTGAGGAGTTCAAGTAATTATACTTAATCAAATAAGAGGAGGTGCGATAAATGAGTAAAATAGAAAATACAGGCAATCACAAAGATATCTATTCTGTATGGAAAGATGGTCTAGACCATTTCTATTCAAATATAGAAAAGTCAATCCCACAGTTCCACCAAGCAGCTACTAATCTGTTTCAGGAATATGTTAAGGCATGGAACAATGCATCATCATCAATAGTTGATATTCAGAGAGAATTTGCAACCAAAGCAGGAATAAAATCAAATCTCCCAGAAGCATCAATTAACATAATGCGTGATTCTGCAGAAAAGATTAACAGATCATTTGATGTCCAAAATAAAATATCTATAGCGTCAATTGATGCAGCAAAACAGAATATTCATACATGGAATGAAAATTCAAGTGCTTTTGCCAACATCAACAAAAGCATAGCGGATTCATTGATTTTGCCATTCAATCCAAAAATATAATGAAAGCCTGATGGATTAGTCCATCATTTACTTTTTTTATTCAAATAATTTTTTAATTTAGATTGAAATTCTATCTTTTTATCTATGTGTATAACATACAGTATTGTGTCTTCACATGAAATTGATAAACTAGAACAAGCTTGTCAGAAGGTTTTAGGTCTTCCAAAGATTCGCTTTGTTGGAGTATTAAACAAAATGGGAAATAAAATTGCAGGAGGTTTTAAAGAAGGTGTAACGTCTTTCCTTCCTGATAAAGAAAATCGAATGATGTACGTTCAGCTTATGCTAGAGTATATGATGAGAAAAGACTTTGATGCACAACTAGGTATTCTGGATCAAAAAAGCCAGGTATTAAAGGTGAAAGATATTTCGTGTGAAGGTGGTGCATGTGATGAGAAAAATGATCATACACATGATCACAAAAAGAAGAGAAAAAAGATTCCACGAATCTACAGTTTCAATTTAGCCTAAATGACTAAATGATTTTTTTATACTATTTTTTTATATTAAAAACAACGTGTATGATTTTATCATACCACATGGAACTAGAAGATTAAAAGAACACCATCAAGAATTAAGAAAAAACTGTTTTATGATATGCTGATTGAAGGTTTTTCTTTCCGTATGATTTGCCAACTAGGTTTTGCCTTCAAACCTTGTAACGGCAGCTACACATTATGATCTCATAAATTTAAACTTGACGCATATAGTTTCATCATTTCTATATGTGTTATACCATGAATCATCTTGTTGATTTTTCAACTTCTCAAGAGTGAATTCAATGAAGGCAGACCTGCACTGTTATGGAAGTGTGCATCTGTCTTATCACGAACTCACTCATGATATATTGCATATGCGCATTATTAAGGGATGCTTGTCTTGACTTTGAGTTAGATATAGTCAACTGGGTGTAAAGTTCTACAATATCAAACAAAGCGTAAGATTGGTTATCAATAATGATCCACATTGTTTATATCACCGAATTACAATCCAGATTTGCCGTAACAAGGTTTGTAGGCATTAACCTGGTTGGGGAAACCACACGGAAAGAAAAACCTTCAATGTTATAAAATAAAAAACACATGTTTATTGATGGGACATTCTGTTTCTGGAATGGGCAAACATCTTTTGATGTGGTGTTGTGGAATCAGTTTTCATTTTTAGTCATAGCATAAAATTTGTTTACATCATTTGTTTTCATTGATGCAATATTCCATATTGCAATGCTGAAATTTCGAAAACATTCCTCAAAAAAACTAGGACTTCCACAAGGCACTCTGATTCATGTTGGTGACAAGTATTCAGAAGGTACCAAGGTACAGCAGATTCAGTATACAAAGAACAATACCAGGCAAATTTCAGTCGAGTCAGTTTCAGAATGCTCAAAATCACTTGATGAATCATCTGTTTTTTGGCTTCAGGTGATTGGTATACACGATCCTAAAATAATCCAACAGATTGGTGATTCTTTTGATATCAGTAATTTAACATTAGAGGAAGTGATGAATACAAACCAGCATCCCAAAATTGAAGAGTTTCAAAATTACCTGTATGTAAATACGAGAACGTACTATTTTGACAAAGAATCAGACAAAGCAAGATATGATAACATTTCAATCATTCTTGGCAAAAACTTTGTAATAACATTCCAAGAAAAAGAAAACAATCTCTTTGAATCAATCCAAAATAGAATTAATGACAAAAACTCACTGTTAAGAAAGGAGAAAAATGATTATTTGTTTTGCACCATTTTAGATACGATAGTTGATCACTATTTTCCAACACTTGAACGCATTGAGGAAAAGATAGAGAAAATAGAGTCTAATGTTTCATCATCGGACAAAAAAACACAATATGAAATTTATCAACTAAGGCAAGAGATGACAGTGTTCTCCAAGATTCTTCGTCCACAAAGAGAATTTCTCAGTATGTTGTTACATAGTGATTCAGGTCTCATAGAAGCAAAGACATCAAGAAACATTCATGACGTATATGAGCATGTCATTCATCTTTTGGAAACACTTGATTTGAACCGGGAAAACCTGACCGGACTACATGATCTTTATTTATCCACAATTAGCAACAGAATGAACGAGGTAATGAAGATGCTTGCAATCATTGCATCTCTATTCATTCCGATAACATTTGTTGCAGGGGTATATGGGATGAACTTTCAGCATATGCCGGAGCTAAGCTCCCCCATTGCGTATCCTGCAGTATTGGTTGGAATGGCAGTAACTACAATTTCGTTGTTTTTTTATTTTAAAAAGAAAAAATGGGTCTAACATGACCCACATGATGAAAATAAGTCATGAAGTTTTTTTCTACTGAAATCAAAATGGTTTGTTGCAGTGAAACAGTTTGAAGTTTTTCACCTATATTTTGAGCAATTCTAAAATAAATCCCTCTTTAACTATCTGATGACTCTATAATTATCATGTGTCAAACAGAATACGTCTTGATGATAGGTGTGGCACTGGCAAAACCACATACATAAAATCAAATTTTGATCATGAGCGAATTGCTTTATCCTATTTTGACAACGACAGGAAAAAAGAGATGGAGTACATAGAGAAATGTCTGAGTCAAGGAAAAAATAGTGGTTGATGACACAAATCTGACTACAGTAATACGAAAGCAGCACATCGATCTTGCCAAGAAATATGGTGCAAAAATTCAAGGAGTGTTCATGAATACATCCACAACAATACTTGAGAAAAGACAAAAAAGCAGGCGTGACCCGTTTCCTCTTTCTGCAATATACAAGCAGTTCAAGCAACCGGAGAAGCCAGTAAGTGATGAGGGGTTTGATGAGTTGATTGTAAAAAAAGATAACGAGCAGCCCAGAAGCACATAAGTCAACGTGAAAAAGACATAATCAAATGAGTGTTATCATACAGGGCGAATCAAGAAAAACATGGAAATCATAGTTAACGTTCTATTGGTTTCAGCAGGCCTGGCAATGCTCTACTTTGGGGCAGAGTGGCTGGTGCAAGGCTCCATCAACATCTCAAACAGGCTAAAGATTAGCCAATTGGTGATTGGTCTGACAGTGGTGGCCTTTGGGACTTCGACTCCGGAACTTGCAGTAAGTATCTCATCTGCAATGCAGGATTGGTTTGCATCACTTGCAGTAGGTTTTCTTGCAGTGTTCTTTCCTGTAATGCTTGCACCAATGCTAGGAAACATTGTAACTCAGGTCGGACAGATGATGTCCACTGCAATTATGACTGGTTCCATAGTTGGAGGAATGGTGGGACAAGGTGCACTTGGCGGTGTTGCAAAGTCCTTGGGCAGTACTGCAGATAGTGCTGCTGCAATGGCAGGAGTGAGCGGTGCAGTAGATCTTGGGAGACTAGGAGGAGGCGGAAACTTTGGAATGAAACCACCCATCTCTTCACAGGAACTGGGAATGGCAGGAATAGGATCTGTCCCTTCAATAGGCCGTATGTCAAGTGGAAATACCCCAATGGCTTTTGGAAATGATGCATTAGCAAAAACACCTAGAGTAATCGAGCATACTCCAATGTCATTTGGAGAGAAATTCAAGACAGGAATGAAAGGAGCTATTTACGGCGGAGGTACCGGCCTTGCAGCAGGAAGCCTGAAAGCGGCAGGTCATGCAATGCATGTAGACCAGGCAGTAAATCCGATGGCACATGACATTCAAAACGCTGGAATGAATAAGGCATTTGAAGCAGGACAGATCAGTGTTGTAAACCATTCTCTCAATGACATTTCAAAATCCATGACAGCGATGGAACCGTCACAAATCAATGTGGAAACAACACAAACCGTAATGCCTGAGACTGGAGAATCAGCCAGGATGATGACAAATCCCGGAGATACAATCAACAGCATGGAGAATCTCGACAGAGTTCACAATAGGTTTGGTACTTTGGAGGGACAGCAAGAGTACTTGAATGTCCAAAGAAAAAATGTTCCACACTTTGAATCTCTAAAACCAGAAATTCAAAACCAAGTTGATCAAAGATTAGTGGAACAACTCAACAAGCATCCATTCAGTGCTGAAAAAATTGTTAACGCCACCAGAGGAACAAAAGGTAAGAATACACAACATTCAATTAATTTTTGATAAAATAATATTTCTTAAAGATAATAGATAATAATATTCAAAAAATATTTATTTTCTTTTACTGTTTTTCTAACTTTTTATTTTCTTTTTCCCATTGCTTCATGATCTTTTTGTATTCTTTAAGATCATGTGGTCTTCCAACATTAGCTCTCAGAACATTTAATGGTATCTTTACTAGACCTGGCATAAACTCACAAGCATACAAGTATTCCTGTTCGGTAAGATATCTACCCAATACACTAATCCATGC
>JAOTUX010000075.1 GCA_029863665.1 Candidatus Nitrosopumilus sp. | reverse complement strand
GATACTCGCTAGTGAATGGACAAAATGGATGAATCAAAATATCTAGTGTTTTGAGTACTTTGCTTAATACTGAATATATCGATAACCTCCTGTCTCTCTTTTCATCATTTTCATCCCATAACTCCCCCCTGGTAATTGGAATGTATATTTGACTTAGATTGTTTATGATAAAATCATCTATTGCCTTTGCACCTTCATGAAATTTACACGCCAGATTTTTTTCTGTAATTTTTTGGATTAATTTTTGAAGTTTTGATAAGAGCCAAATGTCTGGAGATGTTAGCAAATCTTTTTGCTTTGCCCATTCAATTGTATTTGATTGATCAAAATCATCATATTGGCTATTTTGTTTAAAATATAGATGTAGATTGAATAGTGTGTTGATTACCTGGTATGGCCTTGACATTAATTCATCAACACTAAAGCTTAGTGGCTCGATTGGACTTGCCTTCCACATGAAATAGAATCTTATCAAATCTGCAGGATATTTTTGCAATAACTCTCTTCCTTCCAAAACATTTCCTTTACTTTTACTCATTTTTCCACCTTTTTCATCTAGTACATGCCCTTGGAACAAAAATGCCTTGTAAGGTGAAATTGGACCATTATTTAAAATCACATTTTCAATAAGCAGTGTATATGCCCACCCTCTAGTTTGATCAATACCCTCCGTGAAAAATGGTGCGGGAATCTCTTTTGAATACTCTTCATCTGTCAACGATGAGTATGGTGCGGAACCACTATTGTGCCAAGTATCTAAAACGTATTCTTCTCTTTTTGTTTTTACACTATTGCATTTTTTGCATTTAATTGTAATGTTGTCAATCCATGGTCTGTGTAATTCAAAGTTTGGACCATCTGGCAATTTGTCTGCATGTTTTACAATTTCATTTCTTGTAAAAAACCAATTCTTTTCACCACATTCTTCACAGCTCCAAACAGGTAATGGACAACCCCAAATTCTCTCGCGCGAAATACACCATGGATGTCTCTCCTTAATAATTCCCAGGAATCTGTTTTTTGGTTGCTCAAAAAAGTATTCTATGTTCTCTGCTGCATCTATTGCCTTGTTCTCAAGCCTGTCTAATTTGTAAAACCATCCTCTTCTGGCAAGCCAAACAATAGGATGATGTGATCTCCAGCAAAGTGGATATTTGTGTTTTATTTTACCTATCTTTACTAGTGCATTGCATTCTTTTAGATCCTCAACTATGGTCCTATCTGCATCTCTGACAAACATCTCTTGATATTTTCCAGCTTTAGAAGTGAATTTCACTTCATCATCAATTGGACTAAAAATTTTGACATTTCTTTTGTTTGCTATTTTGATATCTTCTTCTCCATTTGCAGGAGATAAATGAACTAGACCACTACCTGTACTTGCATCAACAAATGATTCAGACACTGCAACATGATAGTTCTCTAATTTTGAATGTTCATTTAATTCTGGAATTAGATTTAATAATGGATGGATGTATTTTTTTCCTTCAAATTCTGAACCCTTTACGGTTTTTTCAATTTCATATTTTTCTATTTTTACCTCTGCCATGAATTCTTTTAATCTAGTTTTTCCAATAATCCATGTTTCATCTTCTACTTTGACATAAACATAATCTTCTTCAGGTTGCAAACCTACCATTGCATCTGTGACTAAAGTAAATGGCATTGTAGTCCATACTATCAAAAATACATCTTCATTCACTAATTTTACTTTGTAGTATAATGAAGGATCTTGAACTTCTTCATATCCTTGATTTACTTCAGCATGACTAAGTGATGTTTGACAACTTGGACAATATGCAATTACGGTAAAATCTTCTTCTAAAATCCCATTTTCATGTGCTTTTTTTAGTACTTGCCACTCTCTTTCAATAAATTCATCTTTGAATGTCCAGTATGCTTTATCATGGTTAAATGACATTCCAAGTAACTTGTCAACTTCTACCCATGTTTTGTTGTATTTTTCCACAACTTTCTTACATTCTGTTACTATTCGTTCAATCCCGAATTGCTTTATTGCTTCTGTTTTTCCACTTGTAACTCCCAACTCTTTTTCCACTTGTAATTCTACTGGAAGTCCTTGTGTATCCCATCCTCCATTGAACTCAATTTTTTTCCCTTGTAATGTATTGAATCTATACCAAAGATCTTTGATGACTCTTCCTCTTAGGTGCCCTGCGTGTGGAATGCCATTCATTGTTGGAGGCCCTTCAATGAATCTGATTTTCTCTGGTTTGTCTGATGCAAAAATCTGTTTTTCTAAATTTATTGAATTGATGTATTTCATTACTTGGGATTCTATTGCCTTTGCATCAAATTTTGTAGATAACTCCATCTGGATTTTGATGTGTATGTGGCATTATAAAGCTAAATTGCTTTATACAATTTGGATTATATTGTTGGGCCGTAGATCATTTTTATTGGTAAATATTCTGGTAGTTGGATCTGGTGGAAGAGAACATGCACTATCGTGGAAATTATCTCAAAGCAGTAAAGTTGAAACTGTTTTTACTGCACCCGGTAACGGTGGTACTAAAAACAACATTCCAATAAATGTGGATGATTTAGATCGATTATCTGATTTTGCTCAAAAAAATAACTGTTTTACTGTGGTTGGACCTGAGATTCCGTTAGCTGCAGGAATTGTTGATAAATTTAATCAACACAATCTCAAAGTTTTTGGACCTTCCAAGCAAGCAGCACAACTTGAATCAAGTAAGATTTGGGCTAAGGATTTCATGAAACGAAATAATATTCCTACTGCTCAATTTGAAATCTTTGATGATCCTAAAAAGGCCCAAGATTATGTCAGTTCACTAAATTATAATGTGGTAGTAAAGGCTGATGGTCTTGCAGCTGGAAAAGGCGTTATTGTTTGCAATGATACTAAGGAGGCAATATCTGCAATTCATACAATTCTCACGAAAAAATCATTTGGTATTGCTGGAAATCGTATAATTATTGAAGAGCGGATAGATGGTATTGAGGCATCATACATTGCACTTTCAGATGGTAATGTAGCTATTCCTATGGCATCCAGTCAGGATCATAAAAGAATTTTTGATTATGATAAAGGTCCTAATACTGGTGGAATGGGTGCCTATTCTCCAACTCCGATTATTGATGATGATATGGCAAAAAAAATCCAAGAAAAAATTATTGATAAAACAATCTGTGCGATGAAAGATGAAGGAATTATGTTTAAGGGATTCTTGTATGCTGGAATTATGATTAGAGATGATGAGCCCTATGTTTTAGAATATAATGTTAGGATGGGTGATCCTGAATGCCAACCTATCACTATGAGAATGGACTTTGATTTGTATGATTATTTTGTTGCATGTGTTGAAGGCAGACTATCTTCAATGCCTCCTATTTCTTGGAAAAATCAATTTGCAGTATGTGTTGTTTTGGCATCTGAAGGATATCCAGAATCCTATATTAAAAATGAAGAAATTTTTGGATTTGATCTAATTTCAAATCAAGTATGTGTATTTCATGCTGGAACAACAAAAATGAATGGGCAGATTTTTTCTAATGGTGGACGTGTTTTGGGGGTAACTGCATTAGGTGATACTTTGGAATCTGCTATAACAAATGCTTATACTGCATCTGAAAAAATATCATGGCCTCACAAGTATTGTAGAAAAGATATTGGTAAAAAGGGACTTTCTTATCTTTGAGTTTTTAAAATCCTGTCTTCTGTTACAATCCAATCAATAATTATGTCATGCTCTGATCTTGGAATATTCTTTACAATTTGTTTTTCCAAAGTTAATGATATTGTAGTGGTCTTATTTTTTGCTAAAAATCTATCGTAGAAACCATGTCCGTATCCCAATCTGACTCCATCTGGTGATATGCCCACAGTGGGAACTAAAATTACCTCTAAATTATTGTCTGTTTTACAATCATCTTTAGGCTCCATGATGTCAAAACTGTCTTTTTCTAGACTAGAAAAGTCTAAAATTTTTCTAAATTCAATATTGTCTCCAATGACTTTTGGTAAAAATACCTCTTTTCCGTTACTGAGTAGTTCTTGGATTATATCCTGTGTCAAAATTTCACTTCCTATCGGATAATACACTCCAATTTTTTGAGCATTTCTAAATGTGTTTATTTTTTTTAATTTTTTTTGTATTTTTTCACTTGCAATTTTCATTAAATCAAATGATGTTCTGTCTCTTTTCTCTAAAAGAAGATTCCTGAGTGATTTTTTTTCTAAGTTATCTGCCAATTTGACTACTCAAGGATGCTGCAATAACTGTATTTTTTAATAACATTGCAACTGTCATGGGGCCCACTCCTCCTGGAACTGGTGTTGCAAAAGATGCTTTCTGTATAATCTGCTCAAAGTCCGAATCTCCAACTAGTCTATCTTGAAATCTTGATATTGCAACATCGATTATGATTGCCCCTTCCTTAATCATCTCAGGTGTTAGGATGAATTTACTTCTGTCTCCTACAGCAGTAATGATGACATCTGCAGATTTACAAAGATCTGTCAAATTCTTAGTTTTAGAATGACATGTTAATACTGTTGCATTTTTCTCTAACAATAAATGATAAAGTGGTTTTCCCACAAGATTACTTCTATTAATTAATACAATATTTTTCCCATTCAAGTCAATTTTATGATAATCAAACATTTCCATTATCCCTGACGGGGTACATGCAACCAATACTGCTTTTTTCATTGCAAGTAATCCTGCATTATGTGGAGTCAAACCATCTACATCTTTTAATGGTGATATTCTTGATGTAGTTGCAAATTCATCTAATTGTTTTGGTAATGGAAGTTGAACTAGAATTCCATTCACTGACATATCTGAATTCAGATTATCTATGATATTGTTAAGTTCTGATTGGGTAATATTTGAGTCAAGTTTGTGGTCTTTGGTTTCAATGCCTACCTCTTCACAAGCTTTGTGCTTGTTTTTGACATAAGTTGCAGATGCTGGATTGTCTCCTACTAGGATCGTAGCCAGACATGGCTTGATATTCTGAGTTTTTAATTCCTCTACAGCTTTTTTGACTCTGTCTTTGACTGCTTGTGCGATGATTTTCCCATCAATTTTGATGCCTGTCATGACATATTTTTGATTTGTAGATATTTAATCCTTGAAATCCGTTCTTGAAAATCTTGGAAAAGAAATTAAATGGTGTTTTTTTCTATTAAGAACATGTTTGTAATGATAGCAGACGTTCAACTCAAAGAAGGCGCTGAAGATGATTTTAAAAGTTGGTTTTCAGAATCAAACAAAATATTGTCAAGCTTTCCTGGATTTGTATCTAGGCGATTTTTAAAATCTCCGGATGGAAGTTATAGGATACTAGTAGAGCATGAAAGCAAAGAAACTTTTATCAAAATGCATCAAAGTCCTGAACATGAACAAATTCATCCAAAGGGACATTCCTTTATGAGTGCAGATCCTGTAAGAAAAACATTCACTGTAGCTGCTGAATAATTTGAAATCTGAGTTTGATTTAACCTCATATCTTGGAAAAATCAAAAAAAGCAGTTCTTATTTTTACACTTTTATTAATAAATCTAGTTTAGCTGCTGGCCTTTTACTTCTACAGCCTGGAGAAAAGGACACTCAGGAACCTCATGATAATGATGAGATATACTATGTAATTTCTGGTGATGGTTTTTTAAAAATTAAAAACAAGGACTACGAAATTTCAAAAGATAAAATATTCTTTGTGGAAAAAAATGTAGATCATTATTTTCATGGGAACAGCAAGGAACTCAAAGTTTTATACTTTTTTGGATGTCCTGACTCTTAACTGATAA
>JAOTUX010000074.1 GCA_029863665.1 Candidatus Nitrosopumilus sp. | reverse complement strand
ATTTGAATTGCTTTTTTAGCCTTTAATAATCCCTCTGCAGATTCACATAAAACAACCACCCATCCATTTTGACCAATTGTGATAGCAGCATTCGTTGCCATCTCGATAGTTTGAATCATCGTACCACGTTTTCCAATTAGACGTGGAATTTTACTTGGAGAGATTTTGACCAAATCTCCAGAATCAATTTTACCTAAATCCCTATCAGAAATTGTAACAAGTGGATCTCTTGTTCTATCAAAATTAGCAATTCTTGCAGCAACAAGATCTCCTGTTTTTAGTTTTGAAGTAAGTTCATCAGCATGTGCAGAGAAATCTCGTCCAAACACATCTTGTGCAGGCAAGAATCCGACATAGCATGAATTGATATCTAATTCCCAAGACAGAGACGTATGAGAAATAACTTTTCCAATAACAAGATCATTAATTTTGGGAATATATTTTCCAGTTAATGGAATCACTTTCACAGAATCATTATAAATTTCGGAAATTCCAATACTGGTGGAGATTATTTTATTTCCCTCAAGTATTACGTTTTGTTCAGGTCTGAAAGGTCCTGTAGTTACCACATCACCAGGAATAACATACTTTCTCTTGTTTTCCATTATTGTATAACCTCAACAGTAGCAGAACCTTTGGTTATAGAACCTAATCTATCAATCACGTTGGGCCTTGCTGCAGCGGGTATTTCAAGTATTGCTTTTAGAGAACCATTATTTTGCCATTCTTCTTTTTTTAGAGAACCTACAGATTTAAGAACAGCATATGATTGAGAAGCATATTGTGCAGGAATTGTAATTTCCAATTGCAAACTCTCAGATTTTAGAGCAATTATTGAACGCAATTTTTCAACAATATCCTTTACCTGTTCATTTGCATTTTTTTGGGGATCAACTGAAACCCGTACATCTTTTATAGCTTGTTCGATTCTCAGTGGAGGGTGAGGTAAATGAGTCCTAGGATCCACATAGGTTTTGGCAATGAATTCGACAATCTGTTTTTTCTTTTCATCAATCATTTTTCGTCTTTGATCAGTTGTAAGATTCAAGTCACCTTTTTGAAGGATTATCTGGGCAATTTCAGTGGGGTCTTCAGTTTTGAAAGCTTTGAGTAATTTTTCCGTTGCAGGTTTTGTACCTTTTCCTGAATCTGTGTAAATATCATCAGAAACCAAAACTGCTGAAATATCTTTTTTCTTTCCCAGTTTGTAATCCAGAGCAGGATCAGGTTTTACTAAAATCTCAAATTTATCACCTTCAAAGGAATATCGTACTACTGTAACATCAGTCATTTCTAAAATAGGTATGATAATTTGGTATTTATCTATACATAAAACTAGCTAGATTTTTATGTGGACTTTGAAGATTTTGTTCAAGATTTGTCATCCTTAGAGATAATTACCAAAGATAATCAAAAAATGTCTGTAAAGATAAATGGTGTTCCACTACAATATACAAACGCTCTTAGACGTGTATGTTTAAACGGTGTTCCTGTGTTTGCAATTGACACAGTCGATATAATAGAGAATTCTTCAGTATTGCCAGATGAAGGTTTAGCACATAGATTAGGATTAATTCCAATAAAAACAGACTTGACAAGATTTAATGAACCATCCAAATGTGAGTGTCAGAGTGAATCAGGGTGTTCAAACTGCAAAGTTATGTTAGTGTTAGATTCTGGGGACTCAGATACAACAAGAACCGTTCTTTCAAGCGAATTATCTTCAGAAGATGATTCAATAAAACCGATTTCAGATAAAATTCCAATCATTCAATTAGCACCAGGTCAAAGAATTAAAGTTGAATGTTATGCAAGATTAGGACGCGGAACAGAACATGCAAAATGGAATTCTTCAAATATTTCTATGCTTACTGAAACAGACAAAGAAGATGAGAGAATACTCACCATAGAATCAACGGGAGCACTCAGTCCAGAGCAAATTATTCTTGCAGGAGTAGATGAAGTTAACAAAAGATTAGGTGAATTCAACGACATGATTAACCAAATCGAAGAATAATACAAGCATACACATTATATTTGGGTTTTAAACCGGATTATTCACATGACTAATCAAGTGGTTATACGTATGGCCAAAGATCTAAAAAGAGCATCAATAAAAAATGAGGCTCCAATATGGGGGAAATTGGCAGAATATGCACTGAAACCTTCCGTTGCAAGAAGAGATATTAATTTGAATAGAATAGGTCAACTAACAAAAGAAAATTATACGGTGATATTTCCTGGAAAGGTCCTTGGAACAGGTAATGTTCCTCACAAAATTACACTATGTTCATTCTCAATTTCAAATTCTGCAGCTAGTAAAATTACAGAAAATGGTGGGAAGATAATCAGTTATTCAGATTTAATTGAGCAAAATCCTACTGGAAAAGGAGTGATGCTACTTGGCTAATCAAGAAACAGTGGTCAGAACCGACAGACCAATAGTAGTAGATGCAACAGATCATATCGCAGGAAGACTGTCATCGCATGTTGCAAAATTATTACTTAAAGGAAATAGAGTTTCACTTGTAAATTGTGAAAAAATCATGCTAAGTGGAACAAGAGCCAACATCATCAAGGAATATAGAGAGTTTTTAGAGATTAACAGTATTATCAATCCAAAACATGGGCCAGTACATTATAGAAGACCGGATACTATCATTAGAAAAATGATTAGAGGTATGCTCCCATATGAAAAAAAACCATCAGGAATTGAAGCACATAAAAGACTTAGAACTTACATTGGCTCTCCAAAAGAATTAAAATCACTTGAGAAAATTCAATTTGAAAAAGCAAAAATTAAAAAATCTCCATCAAATTATACCACAATGGGAGAAGTAGGCAGAGTAATAGGGTGGACTGAATGACAACTCCAAAAACTGAAATTTATTTTGCAACTAGAAAAACATCTAGCGCACATGTTTACATTACAAAAGGACAAGGCAAAGTTAGAATCAACAATGTTCCAGTAGAAATGATTCCACAAGAAACTGCACGTGAAGTAATTTTAGCACCATTAGAGATAACAGGGGATTTAAGGGAGAAAATAGATATTTCAGTTAGAGTGAGAGGCGGAGGTTTTATGGGTCAAGCCAGTGCTGTTGCTACTGGAATATCAAGAGCACTTACAGGATGGACAAAATCTAAAAAGGAGCCAAAAGAGCACCCATTTCCAAAATCCACCAGAGATGATCTTAGAAATAGAATCACAGAATTTGACAAGTATCTAATTAGTGGAGATGCTAGACGAAAGGAACCAAAGAAATTTGGCGGACCTGGTGCAAGAAGAAGAAAGCAGAAATCATACCGTTAGACTGAAAGATACAATTGTACATAGTTTTAGAAAGTAAAAAATTTTAAGTAAAATCACAAGATGGGCGGAAGTGTAGATTTCTTTTCAAATTCAGAAATTTTGTCTTTAAATTGAAAAGTCTGTGCAATATCATCCAATCCCTCTAAGAGGATTTTTTTCTTGTGGGAATCAATTTCAAAATGTATTTCTTCAGAAGAAGTTTTAATGATTTGTTTTTCCAGGTCTATTTCAATGGCATCTGCTTCTTGTTGTAATTTCTCAATAATTTTTTGATCTAGGGAAATTGGTAAAATTCCATTTTTGAAACAATTGCTAAAGAAGATATCAGCAAAAGATGGAGCAATAATCACAGAAAATCCATAGTCTTGAAGTGCCCAAACAGCATGTTCTCTGCTAGAACCACAGCCAAAATTATCCCCTGTAACAAGAATTTTGGATCCATGGTATTTAGAATCATTTAATATAAAATCAGATTTTACATTCTCTTTTTGATCGTATCTCCAATCATAAAATAGAAATTTCCCAAATCCAGATTTTTGAACTAATTTTAAAAATTGTTTTGGAACAATTTGATCAGTATCCACATTTACTTTATCAAGTGGAGTAACAATACTAATTACTTTTTTGAAAGATTCCATTCTAATTCAAATCCAGCTTTCTAACATCTACAAAGTGTCCTTTGATTGCTGCTGCTGCGGCCATCACAGGGCTTACCAAATGAGTACGCCCGCCAGTTCCTTGTCTGCCCTCAAAATTTCGGTTTGAGGTACTTGCACATCTCTCACCAGAAGACAAGATGTCAGGATTCATTCCAAGACACATGCTACACCCAGCTTCTCTCCATTCAAAATTAGCGTTAATGAAGATTTTATCAAGACCCATTTCTTCAGCTTGTTTTTTTACCATTTGAGAGCCTGGTACAACCATTGCTCTGACATTAGGCGAAATTTTTTGTCCTTTGATTACTTTAGATGCTTCGATAAGATCTTCCAGTCTTGCATTGGTACATGATCCAATAAACACTCTATCAATTGTAATATCTTCAATTGGAGTTCCAGGTTTAAGATCCATGTAATCAAGTGCTTTTTCAGCTCCTTTCTTTTGGTTAAGATCACCTTTAGAGAATTCATCAGGGAATGGAACTGATTCGGTAACATCACAAGTCATTCCAGGATTTGTACCCCAACTTACTTGAGGTACAATATCATCAATATTCAATATGAATTGTTTATCAAATTTTGCGTCATCATCTGTTGTTAGATTTTCTTTCCAGTAATCAACAAAAGACTCATAGTTTTTTGGAGTATATTTCCTTCCTCTAAGATAATCAAAGGTTTTCTCATCAGGTGCAATCAATCCTGCACGTGCTCCAGCCTCAATTGACATGTTACAAATAGTCATTCGTTGCTCCATAGAAAGTTCTGTGATTCCTTGGCCACGATATTCAATCACTGTACCGGTGCCACCTCCAGTTCCAATAGATTTGATAATTGAAAGTACAATATCCTTAGCAGTAACTGCATGAGGATTACTTCTCTTTCCCTCAACTCTAATTTCAAATGATTTTGGTTTTTCAAGCCATAAAGTTTGAGATGCCAATACATGTTCAACCTCACTAGTTCCTATTCCAAATGCTAAAGTCCCAAAAGCTCCATGAGTTGATGTATGACTATCACCACAAACAATTGTAGAACCAGGTAGAGTAATTCCTAGTTGGGGACCAATTACATGAACAATTCCTTGATCAGGACTGTTAATATCAAATAATTTGATTCCAAAGTCTTTACAATTTTTTTCCAATGTTTGAATTTGGATTGCTGAAGTTTGATCTAATATAGGAAGAGACCTATTGTCAGTAGGAACATTATGATCCATAGTGGCAATAGTTAGATCAGGACGTCGAACTTTTCTTTTATTCATACGTAATCCATCAAAGGCTTGGGGAGAAGTTACTTCATGTACAAGATGTCTGTCAATGTAGATTAAAGAAGGACCAGTTTGTTTTTCAACTACAATATGAGACTCCCAGATTTTTTCAAAAAGAGTTTTTCCCATTTTTAATCCTGATCTGGGTTATACTTAAAAAGACCACCTGCTGCAATAATTTTTCCAATAATTTCTGAAAATGGTTTCATTTTGTATGTTTGATTTTTTGTGATATTTTTAATTTCGTTGGTAGAAATGTTAATGTCAATTTCATCACCTTCGGAAATTTCATTGTATGCGTCTTCGTTAATTTCTATTGGTAACAAAAATGCACCATCTACGGCATTACGATAAAAAATTCTTGCAAAAGATAATGCAAGTACTGCCTTTATGCCTGAATGAGATAAAGCGATAGGAGCATGTTCACGAGACGAGCCACATCCAAAATTTCTTCCAGATAAAATAAAATCACCTTCTTTTACCTTTGAATGAAAGTTAGGATCCAATCCCTCCATAGCATGAGTAGCAAGTTCAGCATAATCATGTACTTTTAGGTATTGGCCAGGAATAATTACATCAGTATCTACATTATCTTGAGAATATT
>JAOTUX010000073.1 GCA_029863665.1 Candidatus Nitrosopumilus sp. | reverse complement strand
CGGATTTTGACTTGTTCATGATGGATTGCAGGATATCTCTGCAGTACTTGTCAGACAAAATCTCAAGTATGCCATCTTTTCTTTCTTGGTCTTCAATTTTGAAGATATGTTGTAATGTTTGCATAAGTAATATTGGCCATAATTGGATATAATGACTCAGTACACACTGTCTTACAACATGTGTAAATGAAACCTATGTTTTCATCCAGATACATATAGAGTTCTTGGAATTTGAAATAACTTTCTAAATTGGATCTTAAGACCAACAACGTAGAGTTGCTTGGTGACAGATCCGATGAAGACTAATTCAATCTTGTAGAAATAGTATTTAGATCATACTGAGAAATCATACGTTTGTCTTTTATGTAAATTATACAATTGTTAGTTTAGGATTCATGCGGGTAGGAGTCATTATCTAACCGTTTAACCGACTATAACCGTCCAAGGGATCGGGCATACTTTGGCCCATCCTTTCAAATTATATTTTATCAATTATTGATTGATACAAATCACCTGGATGAATGAGAGATGAACGAATCATTCGTTTTGCTTTTATGCATTTTTTGTATAAACAAAACCATGAGCAATCAAGATTATCAAAACAAATCAAACAACTGGGAAGAAATACAAGGCCTGTCCTGGATTTTTTACGAGGATTAGATTTTTACTAGTTTAATCACCTGGGTTTTTAGATATTTTTTATCCACATCTCATTTGATGTATAAATTATAATTTAGAAAGAAAAATTCTCAAGAAATACTTTTGTGGAAAAAAATATTTTTTGTATTTCTTGAATCAAGACAACCTAATCAAGAACAACTCTTCGGACATTCTCAAAAGGATTAAACTCTCTTTCTTGCTCTACCCTGTACATTCCTTCTGGAATGCGTATGGTTTTATGTTCCTGATGTACAAGTTCTGCTGATGTTTTGACTTTGAAGTAGAGGGAGCCTAGTTCTTGCTTGTACACAGTTACATTTCCATGCAACTGATGTTTGTGTCCTGTCTTTTCTCCTTCTGCTGTGATGACGGTATTCGCTGGTTTTAGGTTTGAAGGAACCTTGTTTGTATTTCTTATCAGCAAATCACCATGTCTTGCAATCCACACCATTATTTCACCTCCCTTTCATATTTGATCAAAACTGACTTCATGTCTCAATCTCCAAACTTTCGTATTCTTCTGGTGTAAGATGAAATTTCCACGCCATAGCATGGTCAGCAAAACGCATGTCATCAGGTACAAAGCTAAAGTAGATTCTGTCTGTGGATGGGCATTTGTATTTTAAAAGCTTGATTGATCTTCCGTTAATGAGACTGTCGTTCAGCATGTATATCTCGTTTCCCCGCTTTGATTTGTTCATAAGTTCAGCGTCAAGCTCATCAATCATGGTGTCACATCCATACAATTGAATTGCAACATGTCTTTGCTCGATGTTTTGAATTTGCAGCATGTCTTTGATCTTCAACTCTCTTTTGGTAACTTTCTCCCAAAGATGTTTCTCAAACATCACCCCATGAATGAAATGGTCATTCTGATTATCTCTCCATTGTAATGCTGCTTCTGAGACTGAGTGTAATCGGCCCTGATCATCTTTCTTTGTTTTCTTAGGAGTACTGCAGAGTATGGCCACATCCTTGAAAAAGGATGCATGCCATATGCCTCTCATCATCATGTCGGAGTACCGAGTGAAATCCTCTTTTATCAAACTGTCATCCAAGTATCCAATCTTCTCAAAGAAAGAACTAGTCATCATCCAAAATTCTGTGGAGAGTCCAAAGTTTGGTTGACGTGTCATGATTCCATTCAGATAATTTTGTCCATTACTGTTGAGTGTCTCTACAACATCTTGTGCTATCTTGTTTGTAAAGACCTGTTCAAGTTTTATCAATTCAAGTATTATGTCATTGTCAACGTGTTTTTCTATCAGTTTAGTTGTGTTTCTGATCAGTTTTCCTCTAAATTTTTTGTGTATGTTGTGGTTTATTGGATAAGAAAGATTAAGAGATTTTGTACTGGATGTAAATGAAGGTATTTTTTGATATTCTGCAAAAGAGTCAGCTATCACAACTTTTGGTTTTTCAAAACCAGCAATATTGTACAACCAATCCATGTCGTTGTCAGTTTCCAGGTTTGTGGGGTTTTTGCCCGATATTGTAACTAATTTCAACCATTCTCTTTTCACATCTTTTAGAATTTTTCTCTGTTCTGAATCAAGTTCAACTGTTTTCTTCTCTCCAAATAATTTCATATTATCTTATTACATTCTTTGAAACTAAAACTTGTATAGACAAACTATCTAAAACTAGACTGATCTTCTATCAATCACTATATCTTATTTTACTGCATTAATTTTATGATACTGTTATGGGGAACACTTGCAATTTTGACACTATGTATTTTTCTGATTTTTCAACCATACAGCGATGAATATCGACTATGGTATTTTCCAGTGGGAGTGGGACTGGGGGCATTCCTAGTAACAACAAATGATTTTGTCACACAGCGAAGGTTGTTTAAACGAAAAAGATGTTACAGTTGCCATAGAATCGATACAGAACTAACCCATACCATCGAACATGGGTTGACAAAATATTACATATGTGATGACTGTCCCAAAAAACATCATTTCCTGCTACGACGTGGTGGCTCCATAATATCTGCAGTTACTGTGACTATATTTTTTATAGAACCCGTCTTTGCCCACATAATTTTCCTGATTGGAATGCTTGTTTTTTATTTAAAACGAAATGGTTACGAAAACAGATTGTACTCCGAACAAGGTTGTTGTTATCACTGCAAAAAAAGTAACGATACAGTGAGATTGATGCCAACACAGCATATTCCAACATACTTTGTATGCTTTGAATGCCCTAGAAAATATGACGCCGTTACAACTTCTGAGGGATAATTTGAAGCAAAAAAACAAGAATCAGTGTTATTTCTGTGGTAACATGATACAGAGATATTGGGATTCAAGATACAATGGAATGCGAGGCAAGTGTGATTTTTGTGATTCAAACTGGCCTGAATCATGAGTAATTTATGAATCACTAGTAATGTTTACTATTGGTAGATAAAGTTACTATTTGTTGTTTTTAGTAACCTTGTTTAGTGTTATTCATGGTTACTATGACAAAATATCGACTCGTCTACTTTGTAGAAATTCAAATTACAGGACTAGGTATGAGTGAATAGCATGGACAGCGATGAATACAAGTCTACACCTCATATGCCATTTTTCATATTAGGCAGCGGTCATCGATATGAACTCATCAAACTGTTATTGCAACATGATAAGCTAAAACCCACTCAGATGGCCAAAAAATTGGATATACCTCTGCAGAATTTTTCAAGAGATCTCAGTGCACTTTACAGACAATGGGATTGGTTGACAAGAGACAAGGATGATAATTATCAGCTAAAACCATGGGTTCAAACTCTGTGTAAAGTCTTATTTTCCACATCATCATTTATTACAAAAAATATCGAATACTGGGAAGAACATGATTTTGGAGATATTCCAGATTACTTTATGCAGCAAATTGGAGTCTTTGACAACACTCATCGCATAAGAGGTAAAACAAGAATTGCTGAAAAATGGAAGAACATATACAAAAATGCAGATAATTACATCTACAATATGTTTTACGAGGCAGAATATTCTAAAGAGATAATGGATATTGTTTATGAAAAGCTCAAAAACGGTATTCATACTAGAACAATTTTTTCTAATGATTCTCACATGTTGTTTGCAAACGATCACAAAGAGACTACAAAAAAATTCTCCAAGTTCAAGACCAACGGGCAAATAGAACAAAGAACAAAGAACAAAGTATCAGTGTCTGTTGTTATGACAGAAAAAGAGGCATTCGTCATGTTCCCTAGAATCAAAGGACAGGTGGACATTGAAGAGGCATTTTACAGCAACAACCGGGATTTTCATACGTGGTGTCAAGAATATTTTGAGTACTGCTGGCGGGATGCAAAACAGTTCAGAACTGGAGGCAACTAATGTCACATCATATTGAGTTTGTAGCTGTGATGGGATACGACATGGTAAAAGCGGAGCATCCAGAGATCCCGATGGAAAAGAAGAATCAACGGAAAAAAATACTGCAGAATTGTTTGTTTGAATCTTCAACATACCAGACATTATCATCCTATGCAAACTGGATTGATACTGGAGATGGAGGATACGTTATAGTCGATACCAAAGATTCTGATAAATTACTAGATATTACAAAAGAAATACACGATAAACTAGAGAATCATAATAGATCTGAAAAAAACAAAGATTGGCATATCAAGATAAGAGTTGGACTAAATGTAGGTCCAGCAGAAGTAACAAGAGAAGTAAACAAAATAATCAAAGTTGCAGGAAATGCAATAGCATATACTGAACGAATAATGAGTCTTGGAAAAGAAGATCATATTTTACTAACTTCAAGTGCAACTACCACGATTTTGGCAATAGATCATACTTATCATGATAAGATAAAGTATGTTGGGGAAAGAACGATAAAACATGGGGAAAGATTCAACGTTCATAATTATATCGACGGACGATATGGGAATAAAAAAGACCCACCACCAGATCCTCCTGCTCTCCCTGAACATCAGTCCTCACCGTATCTCAAATATTCAGTGGTTGGACTAGTTTGCATCATTGCAGTTGCTGGAATATTTTTTGGCATTACCAATTATGAAATGACTGAATCCATATCAGATCTTCAAATAGAAAAAGCAAAAAAGACCATCCTTGGAGAACTAGAAGAAGTACTCGACCTGTCTAATGTTGTTACATATGATATGGTGTTAAATGAGTATGAAGTACATCCCGTAAATAATGTTAATGAATTCATTCATCAAAACCTACAACAAAAACTAGAGAAGCTAAGTCTATTTCAAGAGGATTCCAGATATTCTATCGAACCATTAGCTGTAGTTATTCTGGCAGACAAACAATGTGAATATGTAGTGTATGGACACATTGAAGACATTGGCAGAAAAGATGGAAAACAAACTCCCTGGTGCTCCCTCCAAGAAGAGTATGACCTTTTCTTGACCGACCCATACCCTTCAACTGCTATGAATATCATGGTCTCATCAATTGGAAGAACAGTCAATGTAGATGGAATAGGTAAAGACGACGTTGTGCTGATATTTCTTATTGATGAAAGAAACCTGTGTGCTAGTCTAAACGAACAATTTGTAGAGAATGATGTTGAATTTGTTCTAGTTAATGGAAGAAATGAAATAATCTTTGATACTGGCAGCAAAGATTGTAAAACATCTGCAGATGGATCAGGACCATTGGATAAAGATTCCAGACCCCAGATGTTTGTGGAATCTGAATACAACATTTTGAAAACTGATGCCATCTTTGCTTCTATCTATGATATGGGTACAAAATACAACAAGAATCTAAGTACAAATGATTGGATGCTCTACATGTACAAATGAAATAATGTGCTAACCTCAAGCAGATTGATAGACTTTGAGAACAATTTGATTAGATTTACAATTATTTTTGAAAATTTTTGATACTGAAATTTGTAATAACTGTCTTACTTGCATATCCAACTAGGCATAGTCAATTTTACAACTTATCAATTTACCAAATACCAACAACTCTTTAACATGGACTTCAATGTAAAATGGTTCATAATCGGAATAGGGGTAGGATTCATTGTATCCATGATACTTGGAATGGTATTTCTTGCAATGTATCCACCTTCTAGTGTTGAACAGATCTGCTTTGATTCAACTCTGACAAGCGAAGATTATGAAAAATGTCTTAAGGATTTAAGATTAAGTTAAAAAAGAGTGAATCAAGATAACTCATTTTTAATTTGAAGATCTCTCTTTTTTATTATTTTTAGTT
>JAOTUX010000072.1 GCA_029863665.1 Candidatus Nitrosopumilus sp. | reverse complement strand
AAGTGTTAGGATGCTCCCATCGGGATTTGAACCCGAGTCACTGCCTTGAGAGGGCAGTATGCTTAACCGGACTACACTATAGGAGCTTGATGACAAACAAACCCAATCTCAATTTAAAGGAAATGTTTTGACTTCATAAATTTGTAAAATTTTATGAGTTGATTCCTTTATAGAAAATCCAAAATTATCAAATCATATGGATATGAAAAAATTTCTTGAAGAACAAAATCTGTTTCGTTTTCCAATTGGTTTAGTTGGTTGTAAAATTTGTGATTCTCATTATGATTCATGTGGATATGATGTAGTTGTTTTTGATGAAAAATTAAAACAGGATCAAATTACCTCATATGGAGATAACTATGTAGTGATTCATCATGCATCTTTATCTGAAATTCAATCAAAAAAACTTCTTCAATATGATAAACTACAGATTATACATGATGAATCATGGGATCTACAAATGCTTCTCTCACAAATAAATGAAAAACGCTCTTCTCTTTTTGTTGATTTTGCAAAAAACTGTTTAATTGAATCCATGTTTTGTTGTCAAAAAACTAAAGAATCAATTCAAAATCATGATCAATTTGGTGCGTGCTGGCAGAAATGTGCTTCTTTTTATCTTTCTGATGCTATATCTTCTCTAAATAATCAGAAATCAAGTTCTTCTCATATGTTGGATTTACTTAGAAAATTAAAACCAAGCTCAATTAATGAACATATTTCTTCTGTTACTGAAACTGTTGGAATTGAACGGGCTACTCATACATTACTTCAACGTATGTTAAAATCAACCATTGGATTTTCTGATTTGATAGAAAAAAATAATCATTCTAAAATCATTCAAAAAAAACATGATTTTTTTATCGAAAATTCAATGCTGTCTGATTGTTATTTTTATTTGGGTTATGTCAATAAAGAAATCTTTGTAACTATTAAGAACATTCTGAACAAAAATCCTGAACTTATCCATATCCTAAAAATTGCATTTGATATTGAGTCTGACTCTAATTTATTATTACAACAAGCAGATCTTGTGCATAATTCCTGTAATGCACTACTTGAGATAATTTCAAGAGAGTGATTTCTAGTCTTTTGTACTAACCTTTTAAAATAAGTAAGATTATTGGTTTATCATGGTAGATCAAGCATGTGGATGCGAAGCAGATAGCGGCGATCCTGATTACTCATGCGATTGTGCAATGCAAGGCCATTGTATATGCAGCGCAGATTGCAAATGCTCAACTAGTGTTTGTAAAGAAGCTGTCGGACAAATGTGATTCGATAGTAAATTAAAATCTTATTTTTTATTTTTTAAATTAATCTTCTTCTTCCTCAAAACCCCAAGATTTTACTAATTCTTTTTGGAATTTGTCTGCTTGTTTCTCATCTAATGCAAATCCACAGTTTTTATGGGTGGGAACAACTGTCATGCCTTCAAGCTTGAATTCTACTTCAAACAAGTGAACCTTTGAGCATTCGCACATTTCTGCAATTTATGTGAATTTTCCTCTATATTTGCTTATTTGAAAACCCATTACAGTCTATTTTCTCATTTTTTACATAGCTGAAAAACGTTTAACTATCCGTTTTGCTAATTTTTTTCAGATTTGAAAACAATATTTTTCTTACTTCCAGTTATTACGGCTCTACTTTTAGGTTCACTACTGCCTTCATCATTCGCACAGTTTCAAGCTGGTGGTGTTGATAAAGAGGGATCATGGTATGCTGGTGAAGGCCTCAAACAAGGTGATTTCTTCTCTTATACAATGTGTCATGTAGATTACAAGGAATGTACTCAATTTGATTTGGATATGTGGATAAAAGGAGACAGACAAGTTGGAACTGAAACAAAATGGTTAGCAGAAGTTGTTGTTTATGATGGAAAGAAAATTATCAAAGGAGAAATGGAATTAGGAAAAATCGCACCAGAACCAACAGGCGGTAGTACTGAATTGGGTATCTACCGAGGAGCATTCAAGTCATCTGTAGCTTGGCTATCTGCATTTGCGACTGCTGATGCAAGTGCAGGTGGAAAAGGACCAAAGGAATTCTCTTCTCAATCGTGGGGCAAAATTGGAAATATTGGAGGTGAACAAGTAATTCCAACAGCAATTGAAACAATTACTGTACCTGCAGGAACATGGGAAACTGTTCAAGTAGGGTGGAAAACTGGTGGATATGTAAGTAAAGTATGGATTGTAGATGACTTTCCATTCCCAATAAAGGCTCACACTCTTACACATGTTTCAGAAGGAATCCCTCCACCTGAGTATGAATTTACATTATTGGAGTATAGGGAGAATGTACAGCAAAGTCCATTTGATAAAGTAATTGAATCTGCAGATGAATTCATAGCAAAAGGCTGTGATACAAATTTTGAAAAAGAAGTTAGCATAAAGAAACCTACAAACAATTTTGATTATCAAATGCATGTATTTTATGGTCCAGAAGATCCAGTTCAAGGATGTGAAATGCAATGGCTCATTAAATTTATCAGTAAATTTGATGATACTGAATTTTTGAACCAAGTTCAATTTGACTTTCTAGTTGTAGATGATAATATGACTCCACTAAGATCCATTGCACAAGAAGAAGGGAGGCAATTTCTTTATTCTCCATCAGGACAATATATTCTTGATATGATTGTCAAAGAAAACCCTGATAGTGCAAATTATGTAGTATGGATTTATGGGTTAGCTCCTGAAGGAATTGTTCCCTCAACTGCGTCTGATTATTTAGAAATGACTATTCCAATATTTCCAGGTGAAGATAGTCCTACTTTACCTCCTATTGTTCAACCCCCTTCTGATACCCAACCTACAAAAAAAATCCCTACTTGGATTAAGAATAATGCAGGATGGTGGGCAGAAGGTGCAATCGATGATGACTCCTTTGTTCAAGGAATCCAATTCCTAATTCAGGAAGGAATAATAGAAATTCCCCCCACTACTCAAGGCACTAGTTCTGACTCAAATAAAATCCCTACTTGGATTAAGAATAATGCAGGATGGTGGGCAGAAGGTGCAATCGATGATGACTCCTTTGTTCAAGGAATCCAATTCCTAATTAAAGAAGGCATTATGAGTATCTCTTCTTAATATTACTTACATTCAAATTGTTAAAATCTTCCAAAAAATAACGAAACAGTAATGGTTGGTCTTTTCAAATATCCAAAACGTCGTCTAAAAAAATTACTCAAAGAAGGTGAATATGATGAAGCTATAGAATTTGGAAAGCGTTTAGAATCTGAATATCATGATGATTCTGATTTTATGTTCATTATGGGTAGTGTTTATTTTATTGTGGAAGATGCAAAAAAAGCATTGCCTTACTTTGAAAAATCTTTTCAATTAAACAATACTGATGTTGAAACACTTACTTTGAAAACTAATGTTCATTTAGCTTTACAACAAAAAGATGAGGCTATAGATTGTTGTAAAATTATTTTGAAATTACAACCAAAAAACTCTGAAGCTCAGACATTACTAGATGAACTTGAAAATCTATAATTTGTAAAACTATTCTTTCTTTTTCATCTGATAAGCATTCTCCATTAACCAATCACAGAATGCTGTTACGTTTTCATTAAATTCGGTCCATATATGTAATGAATGTGGTAATATGTCAATCTTCCAATCTTTTGTAAAAACTCTTACTCCTTCTTTATTTTCATACATGTAAGCATCTTGTGTCTGAACATCTCCTAACATTTCTTTTGCTTTTTCTTTGATTATTTCTCTATCTATTGGAAATCTTTTTCGTTCATAATCTACAATTAGACTCAAATCTCTTTTCCCATACATCTCAAATTCCTCTATCCTGCCTTCTTTTGGAAAATTCATAATTAATTTGATATTGTATTTTTTCCCAACTTCTTTCCCAATTTCTACAATTCTTGCATATCCCATTCCGGGATTTTTTTTTAAAAGAAATCTAATTTGTGCTATATCTTTTTTTAATTCTATCTGAAGAACAGAAATTAATTCTGAAAATATCATCATGTTGTTTTGATACTATTCCTTTTATAATCATTAATTTTAGTCAAGATTGGTTTTTTTAGAACTTGAATTGAATAGGGACATGGCAATGCCTATGGATTATGATGGGATGAGAACTGATGATGCATCAGAAAGAACTGATAATGTTGATGAATACAAACGAACTTGTATTGATTTTATTGAGGATATATCTCATGACTATGAAGCTTGGGTTGACTATTATAAATTACCTGAGGATGAAGACAAACGAAGACGTTCAGGTATCTGTGCAACCATTACGCGAACAAACGAATGGATAGCTAAAGTTGCACAATCAATCAAGGCAGTTGATGTTGTTATGAATGATGGAATTCAAAAAATGGCCGAAGCTACTGCTGGAAAACCCCTTGAAATTGGAGTTTTTGTAAATCACAAGTCCAGCTATACTGAAACAAAACCTGGAATCATTGATGTTAATGTTAAAGGAAATGGAAGAGATGGAAGAAAAATGAAACTTGGATTTCACTTTAAAGATGATCGATTCAGAATAGAATCTACATGTGGGGCATACTTAGATGAAACAAACTTACCTATTCAAGAATTTGAAATGATGGATATTCATCTAAAACTCCATGCTGAAAATGCAAAACCTCGTGATGTTGTTTCATTTACAGTGACAGTCAGCGAAGTTGACAATGATGTTGAATTTGATCGTAGAGGAGTAACAACAATAGTTCATCTAGTATAATTCAACGTAGAATCTCTTCTTCAAAATAATCGATAAATTTTCCAGTATTCTCTAGTTTTATTGAATTGATTTCTTCCAAGTTGTTCAAGAAATTCATTTTTAGATATTCGTCAGAAGCAGTGTACAGGACATCATCAATATAAAATATTCTTGCATTATTCATTCCATAGTAACGTGAGTTATCATCTGAATGTGTCACAGTTCCTTTGATGCTAAATCCTTCTGAATTATTCAAACCTAAGACATAAAATCCATTCCATCTATTGTATTCTGGCGCAATTCTCTTACTTGGAGTTTCATCCAAGCTTTCTATGTCTCCACTAATTGGAATCGATATAATCTCTCTTGTTTTATCAAAGAAAAATGCTTTGTGATTATATAGTGCCTCTGACTGTGTGGATCTGTCTCCTATGATTATCTCATCTGTGACTTTTGGATTGTTAACATCTTTTACATTGAATAATGCAATTTTAATCCCTAACTGCTGCACTCTACTCTCCCCTATCTCTTTTGTGTCTCTACCAATCCCGATGATATGTTCTTCATCATATGGGTGTAGGTAATTTGAAAATCCTGGAATTTTTAATTCTCCTAAAATCTTGGGATTGTCTGTTGACAAGTAAATTACAAAAAATGGATCTATCTGTTGGAATGTTACCAAGTAAAGTCTATCTCCAATGAATCTGGATGAAAAAATGCTCTCATTAGGTGCAATCTGTTCTAATTTTCCAACTATGTTTAGCTGCTCATCTAAGACATAAACTGCATTTGCACGAATTATTCCTTGATACTGTGTGTAGTATTCAGTGGTAGCTGCAACTCTAAATCTATCTTCACTTTGATCCATAGAAAATTGATTTAACAATTTACCTGGAACTGAACCTTTTGCCTCATATTCTATCTTATTTTTGTCAATTGATATTTTGTGAATTATTGTTTTTCTTGTTTCTTCTTGAATTCTTGTGTCATATTCGTTTAATGCTTCTTTGATTTTTGCAAATAACTCTTCTCTATCATTTTTGTTCATATCATTGTATGATTCTTGCATGGTTTCTGAAATTTTTATCCATTTTGTGGATGAACTCATCGAAGAATTATTTTGAATTACATTAATTTTCTCTTGTATATCATTTGGCAATAATGGTATAATCACATCAAAGAATCGGTCTCG
>JAOTUX010000071.1 GCA_029863665.1 Candidatus Nitrosopumilus sp. | reverse complement strand
TCACTACAGTACCTCCTCGAGCTTCAAAATATTCACCATCCATAGTTACTGCCTTGTAGCCTAATTGAGAGACATTATAAGCAGATTCTCGAGTGGAGGTAAGCACAATATTTCCAAATAGGAATGTTTTGAGTGCAGAATAAGCAGCATCACAAGTTACATAATCAGCAAGATTTCCAATTACCCCAGATTCTTGTGGTAAATTTAGATTAAATTTAGGAATGGCCTCAAGCGGAATGATTTTGAGTTTTGGTAGTTTCCTACTTTTAGCAGCTTCTGCAATTCCAAGCAATGTTGCAAAATCTTTGACAACAATTGCTTTAATCCAATCAGAACTTACAGCGAGAATTGAACGTTCATACTGTTTGTTCCATGAAATCATCTCATATACCAAACCTTCAATTCCTAGCTTGTCTGCATCTTCTTTTAATTTTGCAACAGTATAATCTTCATGCATGAATCCTTTAACAGTTTTAATCTTTGATTCATATTGAATTGCAGCCTTGGTGGATTTTTCTAACAAAAATCCCAACTCATCCATATCATTAATTATTTTTAATTTTTTTGTTTGTAATTTTGCAATTCTAGATTTTAATTCAGAGATTGTATCATCATTATTTTTCATCATGGATTCTAATTGTAATTTGTAGCCAGACAGTTTTTCAATATCATTTTTTAAGTCATCAAATTTTACAGAATTTGTTTTAAGTTTAGTTGCAGATTCTTCTTTTTCATATTTAATTTTAGAAAGTTTTAGTTTAGATTCATTTAGTTTGTCTGTAAGTGTTTTAATTTTATTGTCAATTTCAGATTTTTTGGCTGCGGCTTCAGATTGCTTGGTTAAAACATTATTTCTTTCAGAATCAATAATTTTTAAATCTTCATTGATTTTATTTTTCTTTAGATTTGATTCATCAATTGATTCTTTTATTTTTATAATTTGAGTATGGATATCATTTCTGGCACCAGTAATTTCTTCTATCTCAATTTTAATTTCTGGGATCCTGACATTGATTTGCTCTAGTCTTTTTTTGGATGCAGAAATTGCGCTATTATCGATTTCATATTGTTCCATTGCAGAGCTTATCTCAGAATCAATGGATGCTTTAGAATGACTATAGTCATCGGCTTCAGCCATTAATTTTGTTTTTTCAGCATCCATAGTACTAATTTCTGTCCTCAAGATGGTTCTTTGATCATCTAATACAGTAATTTCATCAGTTATAGTGTGTAAAGTAGACTCTTTAGTGGTTTTTTGGCTAGAGATGACCTTCATTTTATTTGCAGCAGATATTGCCTTGTAACGATTTAGCTCACGTTCAAGAATATCATGGCGTAATTTCTGATTTCTTTCTTCTTCAAGCTCATCAATTCTTTTTTTGATTTCTCCCATTTTTGCCAAAGCAATTTCTAATCGCCTGTCAGCTTCATTTAGTTGCTTTACAGATTCGGTCTTTTTTTCATCAAAATAAGATAAACCGATCAGATCCTCAATGGTTTTTCTTTTTTCTTCAGAAGTGAATTCTGAAATTCTAGTAACAGTTCCTTGTTGTACTGCATTAAGTTGACCTAAACCAGCATTTGCCATATCAAGAAGATCAAGAATATGGCTGCGATTTGTTTTCTTTTTGTTTAGATAGTATGTGTTTTCACCATTTTCATCCATTTCTCTTGTAATCTCAACAACATCAGAATCAACAGGTATTTTTCTATCAGAATTATCAAAGTGAACACTAGAGCGTGCTATTTTTGGTCCACGGCGATTTCCTTCAATATCATGAATTAATGATCGTAATTTATCGACTCTCATTATTTTTGGTTTGTTTTCACCCATTGCAAAAATAATTGCATCTAAGATGTTACTTTTGCCTGAGCCATTTGGTCCAGAGATCGATACCAGTCCAGGTTCAAACTGAACAGTGGTATTTTTAAACCCAAATGATTTGAAACCAAAGATCTCAACTTTTTTAACATGAACCAATGATATTATTTTCTCGATTGGTGGGATAATCGATGATTAACAAGTTTAGTTGACATAATTGCATAATTTTTCTTGTTTTATTATCATATTTTTCGTAACGGTTAGAGATAGAAATTATTTTTCAGAGTTGATCGTTTAGTTATACCTACCTATAATTACCAACTAGGAATTCCAAAGGCATGGTCAAGTTAGGATTGATTCAAACTATTTCATATAGTTCTAATGAAAAGGGGGTTTCCCAAATTGCAGAGATATTAAAAACATTAGGAAAGAAAGAGACAGAAATCGTCTGCTTGCCTGAGCAATGGCTAAAAAATAATGAAATTTCAGATTTTGATTCAGAATTTTCAGAATTTAAAAAGATCGCTAAAGATTTCTCCATGACCATCATTCCAGGGGCATTTTATGAAACTAAAAGAAAACCATCAATTGTAGCTCCAATTATTGGTCCAGAAGGAGAAATCATAGGTAGGCAGGAGAAAATTCATCCATTTGACTATGAACGAGACAACGTAAAGCCTGGAAATGAGGCCAAAATATTCAATACATCGTGTAAATTTGGAGTGATAATTTGCTATGATATGGTATTTCCAAAAGTTGCCAACATACTTACAAAAAAAGGTGCTCAAGTATTATTTTCACCAAGTAGAATCGTTAGAAGAGGTATCTCACCTTGGCAGATGTATGTTCAGGTAAGAGCACTTGAAAATAGAATACCAATCCTTGCCGCAAATGTTGAGAATCACAGATTTGGTGGAAATAGCATGATGGTTGATCTGATTGAAAACAACAAAGTAGTCACAACAAAAATTACAAAATTAAGTGGAGAGGACAAAGTAATCAAAGAGTTTACGCTTGACAAATATGAAGAAAGTAGAAAGAGTAGATTTTCAGATTTAAATAAATTTCAATAACTATTGACCTGCAACAAATTTTTCACATGCAGTTTTTGCGGCAATATCAGAAGTCTGTTCTATTGGATGTTTCATCAAATATGCACTTGCAGGTTTGATCGGTCCACCAATCCCTCTATCAAGTGCAATTTTTGCCAATCTAATTGCATCAATTACAATTCCTGCAGAATTTGCTTTATCATCAACTTCTAAACGAACTTCCATATTATAAGGAATATTTGCCCATTGACGACCCTCAATTCTCATGAACATAAGTTTTGTATTTCCCAAGAAAGGAATAAAATCAGAGGGTCCAACATAAATTTGATCATCATCTAATCTTTCATTTAATTGACTTTGTACACTTTCTGTTTTAGAGATTTTCTTTGATACTAGCCTGTCTTGTTCTTTCATGTTTAGAAAATCAGTATTTCCACCAACATTGATTTGGTATGTTTTTTCAATTTTTGTTCCTCTGTCGTTACATAATTTGGCTAAGGTTCTATGAACTATAGTTGCTCCTACTTGTCCTTTGATATCATCACCAATGCAAGGAATATTTTTTTCTTCAAATTTCTTGGCCCATTTTTCATCAGAGGCAATAAATGAAGGAATACAATTTACAAAAGCAGTATTAGTATCAAGACAAATTTGAGCCCAGAATTCAGTTACTTTATCAGAGCCTACAGGTAAATAAGATACAATAATTTCAACACCAGAATCCTTGATTACTTGTTTTACTTCATCTGCAATTTGTTCAGTAGTTTTAGTACTTGAAATTGGTTTAACTCTGTTTTCTACCCAGATTCCAACTCCATCCAACAAAGGACTTTCATAGACTTTGGCATCTGTTTTTGGCATATCATTTTTTGAAATCCAATCAACCATGTTAGGATATCCATAAATTGCTTCATTGAGGGGCTTGCCAACTTTAGTTTCACCTACATCAAATCCACATACAAAATCAATGTCATGAATTCCATACCCAGCTAATTTATCATGAATAATCCCAGTTACCTCTTGAGAAGGATTTTTTCTATAATACTCAATTCCTTGAATTAATCCTGAAAAACAATTACCAATACCTACCAAACCAACTTTAATTCTATCTACCATTCGAAAAATGATGTTATTAGGCGGGTTTAAAGTTTACTTAGATAATAAAAAAATGGATTCTAGTAAGGCAGAATTTTATACTTGAGAGCAACGAACAAAATTATGGTAACTCCTGGACGTCCAGTCAAAGATATTGAAATTAATTCAGACACATCAATAGAGAGAATTTTTGAAGAGTTATCTCAATCAGGAGGATTTGAATCAGTAAATCTATCAGATGGGCTAGAGATTTTAACAGAAATGATTTCAGATAAACAGTGCCTCAAGTTTATCTCATTTGTAGGAGCTGTCATCTCAACAGGATTAAGAGGAATCATCAAAAACATGATCAAAAACAAATGGTTTGATGTTGTCATAACAACTTGCGGAGCACTAGATCATGACATTGCAAGACATTTTTCACATTACAAAGAAGGATCTTTTACAATGGATGACATGGAATTAGCAAATCAAAACATTCACAGATTAGGCAATGTGTTGGTACCTATGGATAGCTATGGACCGCTAATTGAAGAAAAAATGCAGGGGTTTTTGGAAGAAGAATACCAAAACGGAGTAAAAGAGATGACTACTGCAGAGATATGTAAGATGATTGGAAAGCACCTAGGAGAAGATTCATTTCTTTTTTGGGCTTACAAAAACGACATTGATTTAGTAGTTCCAGGAATAATGGATGGAGCGGTAGGAAGTCAAATTTGGCTTTTTACACAAAAGCATAATGATTTCAAGTTAAACATGGCAGGAGACGCAGATTTACTTTCAGGATTAATTTTCAAAGCTGAGAAATCAGGCGCGTTTATGATTGGAGGCGGAATCTCAAAGCACCACACATTATGGTGGAATCAATATAGAGAGGGACTAGATTATGCATTTTACATTACAACTGCACAAGAATTTGATGGAAGCCTCAGTGGTGCACTAGTTAGAGAAGCAATATCATGGGGGAAAGTAACACAAAAAGCAAGACAATCAACACTTCATGCAGAAGTAACAACAACATTACCATTCATTTATGCAGCACTTGTCTCAAAATTACAAAAATAGATTTAGAATTTAGATAAAAACTATTATTTCGTTAATAGAGATATTCTTCAGTGTTTCCAAGAATTAGAATTAAAGCCATTAAATTTAGAAGGAGGGTATCTTATTGATGGATTTCCATCAATAGGATTTAGCAGCGCAATTGCAACTGAATCAATGATACATACATCACAATTTGAATTAGCTGGTATAATAGATTCAGATAGTTTTCCGCCAATCAGCATCATCAAAGATGGAAAACCAAATTATCCAGCTAGAATTTTTGTCAATGATGGTTTGAAGATAGGGGTGTTTCTGTCATATCTTACTCTTGATCAATCATGGCATAGAATTGCAGCTAAAACAATGTTGAAATGGGCAAAAAAACACAAAATTGGATTAATTGTCAGTAGTGTTGCAATTAAATCACCAAATGGAAATGAAGAGATGATTGGAATTGGAAGTACTGATTCAGCCAGACAAAAAATTAAAAATTCAGGTTTGAAGGTTTTAGAGCACGGAACAGTACCAGGAATTCCTGGAATGTTGTTAAATAAAGGAAGTATGACAGAGCAAGATGTTATTGTAATAATTTTTCATACAGATGGAAAAGGCCCAGATTTTAAATCTAGTGCACAACTCTGTGTAACAATGTCAAAATTAATTCCCGGAGCTTCATGTAACATTTCATCATTACAACAAGAAGATGAAAAAGATGAAGAGATAATAAAACAAACACAGGAAGAATCAAGACACCTAAAAAACTCTATGTATAGATAGAATTTTCAATTATATTTATTTCATAACAAAATCAAGAATGTCAGAAAACAATGGTTCAGATACTTGAATTTGCAGTATTAGTTATTGTAATTTCAGCATCAGGAGTCATGGCACCTGGGCCTCTTTTTGCAGCAAATATATCATATGGATTAAGAGAAGGCACCAAATCAGGTGTAAAAATGTCAATTGGGCACACAATTGTTGAATTGCCTTTGGTGGTTTTATTAGG